>CAYMTD010000444.1:0-2531 GCA_964393245.1 uncultured Syntrophaceae bacterium | reverse complement strand
AGAGCTGGATGGCCCGGATGGCATCATCATTCCCCGGGATGACATAATCGACCTCCTCGGGATTACAATTCGTGTCCACGATGCCAATGGAAGGGACGCCGATCTTTCTTGCTTCTCGGACAGCGATCTTTTCCTTTTTGGGATCGACGACAAAAATTGCCCCAGGAAGGCGATCCATATTCTTGATCCCTCCCAGGGATTTCTCCAATCGACTTCTCTCTTTTTCTAATTCCAGGACCTCTTTCTTCGGAAGCAGATTATAAATCTCCTCGCTCTTCATGGCCTCTAATTTCTTCAACCGATCGATCGATCGTTTGATCGTCTGGAAGTTGGTCAACATTCCTCCCAGCCAGCGGTGATTCACGTAGAACATCCCACAGCGAGTTGCCTGCTCGCCGATCGTTTCTTGAGCTTGCTTTTTTGTGCCCACAAAAAGCACATAGTCGCCCCTTGCTGCGACATCCCGAACAAATTGATAGGCCTCTTTGAAAAACTGGACGGTTTTCTGCAGATCGATAATATAGATCCCGTTCCTCGCCCCAAAGATATAGGGTTTCATCTTCGGGTCCCAGCGCTTCGTTTCATGGCCGAAGTGGACCCCAGCCTCAAGCAATTCTTTCATCGTCACAGTTGACATGCAACACCCCGTTTCTTTTTCATCCTCTCTCTCCTTTTAATGAGAGCTTTTAAAAGATATCTTTTGCTCTCTCCTCAGAGATTTCTGAACTTTTTCAGAAATCTCTTCTTGATAGAAATAAGTCAACCCTTCGGCTCTCCAGCCCAGATAGCGGAGACTGCTCAGGGTGACCCTGAGGAATCCCTTGTCCTAACTCCAACAAGTGGAGCTTGGGCACAGTCGAAGGGTCAATCAAAGTTCAGTTAACACATGAAGAGATATTTTTCAAGAGAAAAAAGTCTCCAATTTTATGAACCGAGCCGATGGGGACAAAAAAGGTTGGAACGGTTTGTATTCCCTTGAAATCATTGAATAAAGTTTAAGACCCACCTGTGTTCCCAACCAGATGTTTGAATCGGAGGGCTTCTCCTTCTATAATTCTAATAAATTCAGCATGTTCATTTTTATTGCCTGCTTGTCTTCCCTGTGGTATGAGAGGGAAGATGAGGAATCAAGAGATGGAGACTGAAGAAAATGGAAACCGTTCAGCTGAAAACCTCAGCCAAAACAGACCTCATTGACATTACCGGACTCGTTGAGGAAGCTGTCCGAAAATCAGGCGTCAAGAATGGCATCTGTCTGATTTACGTTCCCCATACGACGGCTGCCGTCACGATTAATGAGAATGCCGACCCCAGTGTCTCGCGGGATATCCTCATGGAGCTGAACAAGATCGTCCCGTTTGAGGATCGGTACCAGCACTTGGAGGGGAACTCACCCGCCCACATCAAGGCCAGCCTCATCGGTTCCTCGGTCAGCGTCTTTGTGGAATCCCGGAGGCTCATCCTGGGGACATGGCAGGGGATTTTCTTCTGTGAATTCGATGGCCCTCGAAATCGTCAGGTCTTTGTCAGGGTAATGCAATCAGAGGGATAGGGATGGTCCAACAGGCATTGTTCAAGAAGGTTGAAAAGCTGGCGGAAAAGGAACCCCGCCTGGTTCCCCTTCGTCCTGAGGGAAAGGTTGTCTTCGTCGGGGATACCCATGGTGATCTGGAGGCGACTCGAGAAGTAGCGCGGCGTTACCTGAGGGAAACCTATCGAATTGTTTTCCTTGGGGATTATGTGGATCGGGGGAGTCAATCAGAAGAAAATATCCACTTCCTGCTCCAACTCAAATCGAAACATCCGGAGGACGTTTTCCTTCTGGCAGGGAATCACGAAGGCTATATGGTGAAAGAATTTTACCCGGTTAGTTTTTGGAGATCGCTTTCTCAAAAAGACCGGGAAGCCTACGGGGTTCTCTTTTCGAAATTCCCATTAGCCGCCACCTCTCCGAACGGGATCCTTGCCCTTCATGGCGCGCTGCCGGATTTAGAGACGCTCGAAGACTTTAACAGGATCGAATGGGGAGACGAGAATTGGAACAGGATTGTCTGGGGAGATTTTTTGGAAATGGATATCGAGGTGACAGAGGACTGGGGTGGAAGACCCCAATATGGAAGGCAATATTTCCAACGGTTGATGCAGCGGTATCAGAAGCAAGTTCTCATCCGGTCCCATCAACCTCACGCTCCCCCGCTGATGTTTCAGAACAGATGCATTACCATCTTCACGTCGAATGCCTATCTTCCGATCCGAACCATCGTGATCGCGGACATGGAAAAAGAGGTTCGGAGCGCGGAAGACGTGATCCTTGAAAGGATTTGATTTCAGAGGTTATCAGGTAATCAGGGAACCAGGATGGAGGGTAACAGGGGATCAGGACATCAGCGGAAAGGGTGAAATAATCCTAAGTTTCCTGCTCGGATATCCTGGTATTCTGATGGCCATCACCTGATACCCGGATGCTCTGATACGCTCGAGAACGAGAGTTAGGGTATGCCTAAGTATATCTCCTTTGACATGGATGGAAC
>CAYMTD010000443.1:0-2533 GCA_964393245.1 uncultured Syntrophaceae bacterium | reverse complement strand
CGCTTCGAAAGGTGATCGACCATCACCATTCGATCCTCTCTAAAATCGATCATGGTCGTCAGGTTTCCATCAGGATGGTCCGATCGAAACTTATCTTCCGAAAAGTGCATAAAAACCTTAGAGGCATTCCCTTCCCTGTCTCTCACGACCTGTTCTATCACCACCCCAGCCAGGCATTCCTCAACCATCAGGATCAACAGGAGGATGAGGATGAATCCCCAAGGCCATGAAGTCACTGTTCTCATCATTTTCCTCCACATTGAGTCCCTCCCCACCGCCCGGCGCCAAAGTCTGGCTTTGGACGGGGGCGCCACTTTCATGAATCTATCTCCTCTACTCCTCTCAGAAAAAATTATGCGCTATTCGTTATTAATACGTATGCAAGAAATTATTTTACATGTCGGGCAAGGTTCAGCCTTGTCTAAGGCAACCCTAAAGGGTTGCCCTACAAAAGATTAAATGTGTCTGCATTAGTTATTCGTTATAATATTTAACGAAATGGGTAGGGGCGACTTCTGCCTCCCTGCACGACCTGCCTACGCCCGCCGATGCACGGGCTTCGCGTAGACGGGAGCGTTCCGGCGGAGGCAGGTCGC
The DNA here is from genome assembly GCA_964393245.1 of uncultured Syntrophaceae bacterium. Lineage (GTDB taxonomy): Bacteria > Desulfobacterota > BSN033 > BSN033 > UBA1163 > CAYMJV01. Next base: position 1,937 of record CAYMTD010000443.1, on the reverse strand, counting down.
CCGTAAATGGGGAGACCAAAACCTCCCTTGCCTTCTTGCTAAAAGAAGTCTTGAAACTCTCTTCTTCCTAATATAGATTTAGATAATTGGCAATAAAAATGAGTAACCAAAAGGAGAGACCATGCCGGAAAAGAAATACATCATCAATGAGATCACGATCCGAGATTCCTGGAGAATGTTCCACATCCTTGCAGAGTTTGTGGAGGGGTTTGAGGCTCTCGCAGAGTGTCATCCCTCGGTCACCATCTTTGGCTCCTCGCGCGCACAACCAGACGACGAGGTCTACCAGAAGGCGGAAATGATCGGACAGCTTTTGGCAGAAAACGGCTTTGGGGTCATCACGGGAGGAGGGCCTGGGGTCATGGAGGCAGCCAACAAAGGGGCTGCATTGGCGGGGGGAAAGTCGATCGGTCTCAATATCCAGATTCCTCTGGAACAGGAACCTAATCCTTATGCCAACATCAAGTTGAATTTTCGTTACTTTTTTGTCCGAAAAGTGATGTTCGTCAAGTATGCGGTCGCTTACATCATCCTCCCCGGAGGATTCGGCACGATGGACGAACTGTTCGAAGCGTTAACCCTCATCCAGACCCAGAGGATTAGACCTTTCCCGGTTATTCTGGTTGGGTCTCACTACTGGAATGGCCTCCTTGACTGGGTCAAAGAGACAGTGCTAAAGGAGGGAAAGATCTCACCTCCTGATTTCGAGATCCTTCAGGTCATCGATGAACCCTCCGAAATCGTAAGGGCCATCAAAAAGACGGTCATCCTTTAAGAGACATTTCAGATTTCAAATTTAAGATTTAAGATATTAATCTGCAATCTAAAATCTAAAATCTGAAATAGTTTTATGGTGCCATTCCCTCTCACACCAGCTAAAGCATATTTAGAAGCTCATGTGGGCAACTTTTCTCAAGAAAACCTCAATCCAGATGGTGGACGCTATCCACCACGTAGTAGGTGAGGAGGGTGGTCAATTCGACGACCTTCTTCTCCTCTTCTTCCGGAGGATAGCCTAACGACTCATTTCTGCAGATGGCCTCCCATTGCCGGAGACTTTTCCGAATGGTATTCCTGTTCGATCCGGAGATCCACACGCTGACCTGTTCGGCCATGAGCCTTGCATATTTCCGGATCAATTTCCACGCGGGGAGGAGATTTCTTCGGCCATTCGACGGCTTGATGAAGAGTTCATTCATGTCCTTTAGAAATTCCTGAAGCTCGTGGTCCAGCATCTCCCCATCTAATCCCCACCACTCTGACACAGTCTCATCGATAGTTGAATAGACCCCCTCCCTTTTCCTCCTTGTCTCCAGCGGCTCCTTGCCAGCAATCTCCTCCATCAAACGATCCACACAGGAGATCTTGTCCAGGGCATGGGGCCAGTTTCGATATTTCACGTCCCAGTGTGAACGGGGATCAAGCCATATGGCAAAGGTCTCCGCCCAATCCTCATCAGGATGTTTTTGAGCGTAGTGGGGATCTCCCAGGTAATGGAGATGCCTGACATAACTTTTCGACCAGGGATTTACCCGGTAAAGGTACCCGTCCCTGTATTTCTTGTTAAAGTCCCCGAAGGTCTCTTTCCACTCTTTCTTCTGCCAGAGCTTATAGGCATAATTGACCGCATGACCCGTTTCATGACGAAGAGTTTTTATCAATTCCTCGTTGGTAGGGAATTCCCCTTCGAGTTCTCTTAGCTCGGGGGTAGCTAAATAGAACGGGACACTGATCGAAATCCGTTTGTTCACACAGCCCCACTCGTTCCCGAAATAGAAATCGGGCCATAGAAGGATGCGGTGAGCCCTTAACTCCTTCCTCAACCTCTTCAAGCAAGGAGCAAGGCTCTCGTTAACATCCAGCTCCAGATCACCAATCCGCATGGTGAGGAATTTTTGATAACTTATCTCGTCCATGAACGTTTTGCCTCAGGAGGG
>CAYMTD010000442.1:0-2535 GCA_964393245.1 uncultured Syntrophaceae bacterium | reverse complement strand
TTTCTGCGGAACCATATTGCCCTTCTCCCCAAAGGAAAAGCTCTCGATCTGGCCGCGGGGGAAGGAAGAAATGCCGTCTTTCTCGCCGAGCAGGGGTTCAAAGTAGATGCCGTAGATATTTCAGAAACTGGTTTAAGAAAAACTGAACAATTAGCCCAAAAGAAAGGCGTAAAGGTTCACACCATTCTTGCGGATCTCGATACCTATCGCATCAAGAAGGGAGAATACGACCTTATTACCGACTTTTACTTTCTCAACCGCAACATCATCTCGAAGATAAAAAGAGGGCTGAAAAAAGGAGGACGGGTGATTTTTGAAACCTATCTCCTCGAACATCGAGGGCTCCACGCCGGTGGGCCTAAGAATCCGAAATATTTTCTGAAGCCAAATGAGCCTCTCCGCCTCTTCAAGGGGTTTCGAATCCTTTTCTACAGGGAAGGGGTCTTCGAAGAAGGTGGAAAGCCAAAGGCGATCGCCAGCCTCATCGCCCAAAAAAATTAAGACGCATAGAGCAGAGGGCTAAGCGCATGGCATTTGAAATCCCAGATCACAAATTGCCTGGCTGCCGGTTCCACCGGGGATGGGGCAGTCAGGCGAAATCTGGAACCTCAAATCAGCGATAAAACTTCTCTTTGGTGCGGTTGAAATAACCAAATTGGAGAGAAGGAAATTCCTTGCTGAGAATGTCAATCATTTTTTGAATCCCCATCCCTTCGGCTTTTCCCATCGTTTTTAGATAGAGGTCAGGGTCGATATTGAGGTTTCTCATCTGAATGAGGTCGAGGCGGGTCTTTCGAACCAATTCGATTAATCCTTCAATCTCCCTCTCCCTATCCGTGAATCCGGGGAAGACAAGAAGGTTGATGGAGGTGTAAATCCCCTTTCCCTTCGCCCGGGTTAAAGTCTCAACGGCTTCTTTCACCGTATATCCTATGGGTCTGTGATAAAGCTTGAAGTATCTTGAATGGGAACTGTTTAGAGTTACCCGAATACTGTCGAGCCCCGCATCACACAATCTCTCCGCTTTTTCTGGAATACTTCCATTCGTGTTAAGGTTGATGGTTCCCCGATCCGTCTTCTCTCTTAGCCTGACGATGGAGCGTTCCAGGAGCCGCCACTGCATCAGGGGTTCCCCTTCGCAACCCTGGCCAAAGCTGACGATGGCACCCTCAGCCTTTTCCAAATGAGGTAGGGCGACGCCTAAGATTTCATCCACCGTTGGAACGAAAGAAATCCTTTCCTGAGAGGCCGGACAACATTCGGACGGCTGAAGGGAGATACATCCGATGCAATCTGCATTGCACGAAGGAGAGGTGGGCAGAGGGCACTCCCATCTCTGGAAGAATACATTTTTCGCCGCAAAACAATGATACTCCAGCGCGCACCGTGATAATTGCTGAAGGAGCCGGTTCTCATGGCTTTTCTTCAGAGCATTCGCCACTTTCCTGGAAAGCAACCGGTCATTCTTAAAATACTTCGGATGCCAATGGGGATTTGGGTCGATGAGGAGGCCTGTGGCCCAAAACTTTCCGTCTTTCCAGCCGACAGAACTATAAGCCCAGAGGGGAAGGATCGGAGCTTTCGGTTCCAATTGGGTTGCAGGAAGGAGGGTTCGTACATAGCCTGGGGGAAGAAAGGCTGAAACAGCAGTACATCCAATTTCCCTCGGTCCTACCCTTGCCTTCTCGGATGAAATAAAGGAGTCCTTTTCGGCATCCCATCCAATTGGGATCCGGCCGGGTAGGCTGAAGAGTTGACTCCCCGTGGGAAGGGGGACCAATTCAGAGGGTGTTGGGACAACCCATCGGTCCCCGGAACGGCCTGCCAGTTTCAGATGAGGGTGGTCAAGGATTCTGCCTTCAGGATCTGCGAAGACAAGTCGAGGATATTCCAGGCTCATAAGATGAAACCTGTTTCAAGAAATGCTAAGAAGCTGCTTTCCCAGGTAGGATTAGAACGATTCATTGCCCTATGTGCGCGCCGCTTTGTTCTTTGCATCATCTATCAGGTTGGGTATTTTCTTTCCCCTTTCGATTTTCTCAATGACCTTTTAACATTCTTTCTCTTGAGGGCTGCCTTCAAACGATTGGTCTTTCCCCTTTTCCTCATCTTGACCTCCATTGTTCCGCTATTTAACAAACCAGATACCGATCACAATCAGTGCCGTACCAACTACCCTTGGAAGGGTTACCTCTTCTCTCAGTATTAAAATGCTCAGAAGAGCTGTCACCAGAGGATAGGAAGCCGCAATGGGGACAATCTTAGACGTGGCTTCTACCTTCAAGACCGCATAATAGGTCCACATCCCGAGAAGGCCGGCCATCATGCCGCTCGCACCAAAAAGAAGTATGCTCTTTCCATCCACCTCCATCAATGCCTTTCCTTTACCCAGGAGAAACGTGAGGATAAAAAGGCCTGCCGTAACGATGGCGCTTCGGAGGGTAACGCCAACCAGTGGGTCCACTTTCTTCAAGGCAACCTTTTCGAGAATAGGGGTGCCCCCCCATAAGAGAGCTGTGACAATCAACAAGAGAA
>CAYMTD010000441.1:0-2552 GCA_964393245.1 uncultured Syntrophaceae bacterium | reverse complement strand
GAAGAGAGGGGTGGAGGTGTAAATGGGAAAGTACAAATCGGTGATGCTTCTCGTAGTGGCCGTCATAATCGCTTTGATGACCAGTCTTTTAATGTACGGCTACATCCAGCAGAAAGGAAAGGTGAAGGAAGTCGCTGTCGAGATCCAACCCGTTGTGGTCGCGGCGGTTGATCTCTCCTGGGGGACCCGGATTACAAACGAGATGCTTAAGAAAGCGAATTTTCTTAAGGGGAGTCTCACCGCAGGATGTTTTTCCGACCCCGATTTGGTCGTTGGGAGGGTTTTGATCTTTCCTGTGAAGGCCAACGAACCAATCTTCGAATCTCGATTGGCTCCGACGGAGGTGAAAACCGGAGGCGTCGCTGCAGTCATCAGTCCGAAAAAAAGGGCGGTCGCCGTCAAGGTGGACAAAGTGATAGGGGTTTCCGGATTCATTCACCCAGGGAATCGCGTTGATGTTCTGATGACCTTAGCCACGGGAAGGACCTTTAATCCGATGACGAAGACGATCTTGGAAAATATCTTGGTCCTGGCTGTGGGCTCAGAGACAAAGGAGAGAAAGGGTCTGGAAGAGAAATCTTCGCCTACCGACGTCATCACCCTGGAGGTCACTCCAGAGGAGGCAGAAAAGTTAGCTCTGGCCGCTACAGAAGGAAAGCTTCAACTCGCCCTGCGGAATTTCAGCGACATGGAGAATATCGTCACTCAGGGAACGACGGTATCCACCCTGGTCGGTTCTCATTCTCTTGCTCCACCGAAAGAGGTGAGGCCCCCTCCCAGAAAGAAAGAGGTGGAAGTCAAGCAGATAGTTTCCGAGCCGCCACCTCCACTGGCTCCACCGCCCCCTCCTCGCGTTGAGAACAAAACAGAGATTCCGAAGCCATCCGCCTATACCGTTGAATTGATCAAGGGAAGCAAGGTCAGCGAAGTGAAATTTGAAGGGAGTGAATAGACATTGATTAAACGAACAGGTTTCCTCTTAGCGATGGTTCTCGTCATATCCCTGGTGATCTGCATAAACTACGGCTGGGGACAAGCTCCACCCCGTCTCAAACTTGAGACCACCTCGCCTCAGAAACTGCATCTGACGGTGGGGAAATCGATCATCATTCAAAGCCCGGGAACAGTTAAGCGCGTCTCGCTCGTCTCTCCGGAAATAGCCGACGCCATGGTCCTCACCCCCCAGCAGATTTATCTGACGGGAAAGGCTTCAGGGCTTACCCATGTAACCCTCTGGGATGTGGAGAACAAAGTGATCGGGATCTTAGACCTTGAGATCTCGCCGGACATCTCCAGGCTCAAGGAGATGCTTCACAAAATTCTTCCTGAAGAGAAGGACGTTCGGATCAATGCCACCCATGATCAGATCACTCTTTCTGGAACGGTTTCCAGTGCGGCGAATCTCTCACAGGTGATGGCCCTGGCGGGGCCTTTTGCCCCCTTAGATGAGAAAAAGGAACCGAAAATCATCAATTTGTTGGAAGTCGCAGGCGTACACCAGGTCATGCTGGAGGTCCGGGTATCGGAGATCTCCCGCAGCCTTTTGAAGAGATTGGGTTTCAATTTTGCCTATATCAGCAGCAGCGGTAGAAGCTTAGGGTTGAGTCTCCTCAACCAATTGTCCAGCATAGGAGCGCTCCCATCTACCGAAACCGCTGCAAACGCAATCCCCTCTGTAGGTGCTGCAGCTTCGGATGCGATCAACGCCATTGTTCGTTTCCACGGTCACGATATGAACTGGACCGTTTTTGTTGACGCCCTCAAGGAACAGGGTTTGCTGAAGGTCTTGGCAGAACCGACACTCATCACCCTAAGTGGAAAGACAGCCAATTTCCTTGCGGGAGGTGAATTTCCTATTCCCGTGCCTCAAAGTGCAGCAGGCGGGGGAACTACTATTACCATTGAATACAAACCCTTTGGCGTAGGGCTCAATTTTACCCCCACCGTACTCAGCAACAAAAAAATCAACATGCAGGTCACCCCGGAAGTCTCAGAGCTCGACTTTTCGAATGCGCTGGCGACGGGCGGATTCGTCGTTCCCTCCATCACCACCCGGCGGGTTTCGACGGTGATCGAATTGGCGGATGGCCAGAGCTTCGCCATCGCCGGATTGCTGAAGGATGATGTGCGGCAGATCGTTTCCAAATTCCCTCTGTTAGGGGATATCCCTGTGCTTGGCGCTCTGTTTCGAAGCACCTCCTTTAGAAAGAATGAGAGCGAATTGATTGTGATTGTTACGCCCCACCTGGTGAAACCACTCGATATGGCAAAGCAGACCCTCCCGACGGATGCCTATGTTGAGCCCAACGATTTCGAGTTTTACTTGCTGGGAAGCATGGAGGGAAGGGGGAAGCCCAATCCGGCCAAGGGTTCAGGGCTTGAAGGACAATTCGGGCATATCCTGCCCAAATGAAACGGAGGAACGGATGACGAAAAGATTTTTGCTACTTTCTGGATGCATCGCCCTTCTTTTTTTATTAACGAGTTGTGCGACCAGCCGGCTGGAAATGGATTTTGGAACCTCAACCAGGCTTTCAAAGATTAATCAGATC
>CAYMTD010000440.1:0-2558 GCA_964393245.1 uncultured Syntrophaceae bacterium | reverse complement strand
CCGGAAGCACTAACCCCCTCAAGGTGATCTCTCCGGTCATGGCCACATCGTTGCGCACCGGTGTGTTGGTCAGGAGTGAAGTCAACGCCACGAACATGGTGATCCCGGCAGAAGGGCCATCTTTAGGAATGGCGCCTGCGGGCACATGAATGTGAATGTCGTTCTTCGCGAAGAAATCTTCCTCAATCCCCAACTCTTTCGATTTCGTACGGACATAGGCCAGGGCCGCCTGCGCCGACTCTTTCATCACATCTCCTAATTGACCGGTCAGGGTCAACCCCTTCTCTCCCCTCATCTTCGTCGCCTCGACAAAGATGATATCCCCTCCCGTGGGTGTCCATGCCAGTCCGGTTGCCACACCCGGCTCGGACGTCCTTTCCGCGACCTCAGGGAAGAATTTCACTGGTCCCAGGTACTTGTTCAAAATTTCTGCACTGACCACAACCTTCTCGGTGATCCCACGGGCCACATCCTTTGCCACGCCACGGCAGATGGCAGCGATCTCCCGCTCCAAATTTCTAACCCCTGCCTCCCGGGTGTAAGAGGTGATGATGGTCTGAATCGCATCGTCTCGGAATTCAATATAGTCAGAGCTCAATCCATGCTCGGTAATCTGTTTGGGAATCAGAAACTGTTTGGCAATCATGATCTTCTGATCTTCACTGTAGCCGGGAAGCTCCAGCGTCTCCATTCTATCCCTGAGGGCGGGGGGAATCGTGTCGAGGACATTGGCCGTCGTGATAAACATCACCTTTGAAAGGTCAAAAGGAACATCGATGTAGTGATCCGAAAAGGAGAAGTTTTGCTCCGGATCCAATACTTCGAGAAGCGCGGAGGAAGGATCCCCGCGGAAATCCATCCCGATCTTGTCAACTTCGTCCAGCATAAAGATCGGGTTATTCGATCCTGACTTTTTGATTCCCTGAATGATCCGGCCCGGAAGCGCACCCACATAGGTGCGGCGGTGACCGCGAATCTCGGCCTCGTCGCGCACCCCACCCAGCGAGATCCGGATGAACTTTCGTCCCATGGTCCGCGCGATCGATTTACCCAGAGAGGTCTTTCCCACCCCCGGCGGGCCGACGAAGCAAAGAATGGGCCCCTTCATGTTGGCCTTCAGTTTCCGGACGGCTAAATATTCCAGAATTCGCTTCTTCACCTTCTCCAGATCGTAATGGTCCTCATCGAGGGTCTTCTGGGCATTGTCGATATCGAGGTTATCCTCCGTTGTTTCGGACCACGGAAGTTCAACCAGCCAATCGAGATAGGTTCGGGCCACGGTATACTCCGCCGAGGCCGGTGGGATCTTGGCCAGACGATCTAATTCCTTCTCTGCAGCCGCCAAGGCATCCGGAGGCATCTTCGCCTTCTTGATCTTTTCCCGAAGCTCCTTAATCTCTGTTGAATGCTCATCGAGCTCCCCCAGCTCTTTTTTGATCGCCTTCATCTGCTCCCGGAGATAGTATTCCCTTTGGGTTCGATCCATGTCCTCCTTCACCTGGGACTGGATCTTATTCCCCAACTCAAGGACCTGGATTTCTTTGTTCAAATGGAGATGAACTCTGGCCAAACGTTCACGGACATCGAAGGTCTCGAGGATGGCCTGTTTCTCGGCCGTCGAAATGTTCAGGTTCGAGGCGATCAGGTCAGCAAGGATGGCCGGGGATTTAATGTTATTGACCATGGTCCCCAGCTCTGCCGTAAGATAGGGAGCGAGCTCCACGGCCCTCTGGAACAGATTCTTCAGATTCATCACCAGGGCATCTATCTCCACGCCTGGCGAAAATCTTTCTTCAATCGTGTCGCATCGAACTTTAAAGTAAGGGTCCCTCTGGGAATATTCTCTGACTCTAATCCTGGAGACCCCCTGGACGATCACCCGCTGGCTTCCGTCGAGCTCACGAATCATCCTGAGGATCAGCGCGGCCACGCCCACATTGTAGAGATCGCTTTCCCTTGGGTCTTCGATCTCGGATCTTTTTTGAGTAATAATCCCGATGAGGCGATCACCATCCATCGCATCATCGATCAACTTCACCGACTTCTTTCTCCCGACCATGATGGGAAGGATCAAGTCCGGATAAAGAACTGTTCCTCTTAAAGGGAGCACAGGCAGTTCGTTGGGAACGACAATCTTCTCCTCTTTTCCTTTCTCCTCTTTATCGGCTCCCCCCCTGGGCAGAAAAATCATCGATACCTCCTCGCGAAACTGACCGTTATTATTATATCTTAATCACTATCCCCTTGACTGTCAATGCACCCTATGCCTGGGATCCATAAAATAGATTCTGAGGAAAGATACTTGAAACTTCTTGAACTGTCATCCTGAACCACACCCCGAATTCGTTTCAGGGGTCGTTTCAAGATCTCATCCCATGGGCAAAACGAGATGCTGAATCAATACTGAAACGAGTTCAGCACAAGGTTCAGCAGGACAACCCTTGGGAAAAAGAAGTTAAAAAAATTCTTTCGGACATAACCCCCAAGGACTTAATCAACTCGCTTCTCCCGTATAGGGTTTCCCGCAGATGTTGCATACCCCCTGCTCGTTGATGACA
>CAYMTD010000439.1:0-2558 GCA_964393245.1 uncultured Syntrophaceae bacterium | reverse complement strand
CTCTTTGAGAAAAAAGGAATACGAACGGTTGAAGACGCCCTTTACTTCCTCCCACGATGCTACGAAGACCGAAGAAGTCTAAAAAAGATTTCCGAGTTGAAGGCCGGACAAAAGGAGACAGGTTTTGGCGAAATACTCCTCTCGGGGATGGCCTTTTATCAGAATAAGAGGAAGAGAGTCTTCGAGGCAGTCGTCGCAGACGGGAGCGGCGTGATCACATTGAAATGGTTTCACGGTAACGAACGCTACCTCAGGGAACGTTTCAAAAAGGGGAGGAAACTGATTTTCTCTGGCGAGGTAAGGTATTTCAACCTTCAGAAAGAGATTCATCATCCTGACGTGGAGATTGTCGAAGGCGACATTGAAGAGGATTATCTCAACTTCAAGCGGATCGTCCCCATCTACTCCGAAACAGAAGGACTTCATCAACGGACCCTAAGACGGTTGATGAAGACGATTTTGGAGGGATATTGCAGTGAGCTTTCGAGCCCCATTCCTCAGGAGATCGTGCATCGCCAGAATCTCATCGATTTTTCAGATGCCTTTCAGAGGGTCCATTTCCCACGTGACGAGGATTCCTTGAACTTACTCAATCTTCAGAGGTCAGAAGGGCATCGACGAATCATCTTTGATGAATTCTTTTTTCTGGAACTCGGAATGGCGTTGAAAAGAAGAGGGATGGCCCTGGAGCGAGGAATCTCTTTTCGAGCCGAGGGCACCCTTGCCCAAAAACTACTGAATCTTCTCTCTTTCCAACTGACGAAAGCTCAGCAAAAGGTATGGGATGAGATCAGGGAGGATTTGGAAAAGCCCCATCCCATGAACCGGCTCATTCAAGGGGACGTAGGTAGCGGGAAGACCGTGGTGGCTCTTCTGGCCTGTCTGCACGTGATTGAGTGCGGTTATCAGGCTGCTATCATGGCCCCCACGGAGGTTCTGGCCGAACAACATTACCTCAATCTCCATTGGTGGGTGGAACCACTTGGCCTGCAAGTTGCACTTCTGACGAGCAGCATCAAGGGCTCAGAAAAAGAGGACCTGTATCAACGCATTAAAAAAGGGGAGGTCCATCTGGTGATTGGGACTCATGCAGTGATTCAGGAAGCAGTCGAATTCCATCAATTGGGACTTGCCATCGTCGACGAGCAACATAAATTTGGCGTCGTTCAAAGGGGGCTGTTGAAGAAGAAAGGGGAAAATCCCGATGTGCTGGTGATGACGGCCACGCCCATTCCCAGGACCCTTGCGATGACGATTTACGGAGATCTGGATGTTTCCCTCATTGATGAGATGCCGCCTGGAAGGATGCCTGTGGAGACCAAAGTCTACCCGGAATCTGCGAGGGCAAGGATCTACCGAATCTTAGAGGAGGAGGTGAGAAAAGGCAGGCAGGTCTTCATTGTCTACCCCCTGGTAGAAGAGTCCGAGAAATTGCAGTTGAGAGATGCCACTCGGATGGCCGAGCAACTCCAAAAGGAAGTTTTTCCTGAGTTCAAGATCGGACTCCTCCATGGTCGGATGAAAAGCGAGGAGAAAGAGGCCATCATGATGGAATTCAAGGAGGGGAAGATTCAGATCCTGGTGGCGACGACGGTCATCGAAGTTGGGATTGACATCCCGAATGCTTCCGTCATGGTGGTGGAACATGCCGAACGGTTCGGTCTTTCGCAACTGCATCAGTTGAGGGGGAGAATCGGGAGAGGTCGTTATCCATCAAAGTGCATCCTGGTTGCTCAATACCGCTCTTCCGAAGAGGCGAAGATTCGCCTTCGTGCCATGGAGCGGACAACCGATGGATTTCAGATAGCCGAGGAGGACCTGAGCTTGAGGGGCCCCGGGGAATTCTTCGGCACACGCCAGTCCGGGTTGCCGGATTTCAGAGTGGCCCATATCCTTCGAGATACAGCGATTCTGCTGGAAGCAAGGAAGGAAGCCTTCCGTCTCATAGAGGAAGACCCCGCCTTGATGCAACCCTTCCATTCAGGGCTGAAGCATGTATTGGCGAGGCGATGGAAGGGCAGACTCGAACTGGCCACGATCGGGTAGGTATGATTTTTCTGTGACGGGGTTAGAAAACCCCGTCTATCGGCATAGGCGGGACATTCATCTCCCGCCAGCCTTAGGCCAACGCCCTGAACCTCTTCTGCTTCAGTGAATTGAAATGACTGAGAAATTGTGTTACCCCTAAAGCCAAATGACAGATCTTGAATGAGATGGTCAAATCGAAGATCCTGAATCAAGTTCGGGACAGCGTTCGGCATGACAAGCCTGACTAAAAGGTCATTCTGAAACCAGTTTCAGAATCTGATTTCATATTTGGCTTTTGGATACGAGAGGATAAAGGTTATGGATGCGTTTGATCTCGGAGGCTCCGGATTTCATCGGATGATGAGGCTGCCTCCCTATATTTTCGGCATTGTGAATCAGTTGAAGATTGAGGCGAGGCAGAGAGGGGAAGATATCATCGATCTCGGCATGGGCAATCCGGACCTGCCGACTCCGAAGCATATCGTTCAAAAATTGATTGAGGCGGTTAAGAATCCAAGAAACCATCGGTA
>CAYMTD010000438.1:0-2562 GCA_964393245.1 uncultured Syntrophaceae bacterium | reverse complement strand
GGATATTCTTCTTCTGGAATTCCCGAACTCAGAATACGCTGAAGAAGGTTTGTTTGTGAAGGCCGAGTGTTTAAACCGACTGGGAAATGCGGACCTGGCTCTGGAAGCTTACGAACTGGTCGTTACACAAAGCAAGAAAGATCTCTGGCAGCTCCTCGCCCTAACCCAGATCGGTAACCTCCACCTGGCTCGAAATGAAATACCAAAGGCCCAAAGGGCATTCAAGAAAATCATCGACCAATTTCCGAATCATGCCCTGTACTATCATGCAGCCTGCCAATTGGGTAATCTGAATTTCAAGACAAAAAATATCGGGGAGGCCTTGCACTATTTCTCTTTAGTTTTGAAAGGCAACATTCTTGAACTATTCGGCGAGGCCTACTTCGGCTTAGGGGAGATTTTCTACCAGCAGGGAAAGTATGACAAGGCCCTTAACCATTTTGAAGCGGCCATTCGATATGGTGGAGAAACCTCCCTATGGTTCTTTCTGACTCAATTGGAAATCGGCAATCTCCATCGGAATTGGGGAAGGTATGAGGAGGCCAAGAAGGCCTACACCGTAATCCTCAACCACTCAAAAGATGAGGAGATGAGGCAGGCTGCTAAGCTCTTTTTAAGCCAACTGGGGTCTCGTTGATATGACAAGTTCTGCTATCGAAAAGATGGAGAGTAAACATTTGGATGAAGTGCTGGAGATTGAAAGGCTGTCGTCTCCGACCCCCTGGTCCAAAAAAATGTTCCTTGCAGAGATGCAAAACCCCTTAGCCCATTGCTTTGTTTATCGACTTGAGGAAGCCCCGGGTCACCCCGTTGCTGGGTTTATCTGTTTCAGGAATGTGGGGGAGGAATCGGAACTGCTCAATATCGGTGTCCATCCCCTTTATCGACGTAGGGGAATTGGCAAAGGCCTCATGCAGTTCTACATGGAATTGGGCGCGGCGAAGCAGATCCGAACGTTCCATCTCGAAGTTCGTGCTTCCAACCCGCCAGCGATCCACCTCTACCAGAAATTTTCTTACCAACCTGCAGGGACGAGGAAAAAGTTCTACGAAGGAAAATTTGATGCTCTGATGATGGTCAAGAGAGCTTGAAAGATTTATGCCCTTACAAACCCAGGGGATTGTACTAAGGAACAGGAAAATTCAATCGCTCTATTTCCTTTTGGAAATTGAATGCCCTCCCATTGCCACTCTCATCAAACCTGGCCAATTTGTGATGCTTAAAGTTTGTGACGGCCAGGCCCCCCTCCTGAGGAGGCCTTTCAGTCTCTTCAAAAAGGATTTGGCGCAACCTCGTGGAGAAGAAAAAAGAGGTTGGTTCTCCATTCTGTATAAGAAAGTGGGCAGGGGTACCCAGAAGATGACCGAGCTGGGAAAGGGCAAAAGCGTGGATCTCATCGGCCCGCTCGGAAACGGTTTTACCACCCCTCCTCCTCTCACTTCTAATAACAAGGCCATCTTGGTCGGAGGGGGGGTCGGAATTGTCTCCCTCCTTCCCTTTGCAGAAGCCATGCAGGCTGGGAGAAACCTCTTCGTATTTATTGGCGGAAAGACAGACACGGACATTCTATGCCTCAAAGATTTCAAAAAATTGAATGCGAACGTCTTCGTTGCAACCGAGGATGGAAGTTTGGGACGCAAGGGAACCGTGATCGATCTCTTCTTGTCGAAGCGAAAAAAATTATGGAGAGAGGGGCCCTGCCCTATTTATTCCAGCGGTCCAATAGGGATGCTCAAAGGATTAGCAAAGGCCTTGGGCTCAAAAAGAAACTGGTGCGAAGCCTCTTTCGAAGCCCGGATGGCATGCGGTTTCGGGGCCTGTTGGGGATGTGTCGTTAAGACGAAGGATTCTAAGAACCCCTATCAAAGGGTTTGCAAAGAAGGGCCCGTTTTCAATTTGGGGGATATCCTTTGGGAAGACCGATAAACTCTCTTCAAACCCCTGATCTCTCTGTGACCATCGGGAAGCTCAAACTTAAAAACCCTGTGATGGTGGCCTCGGGAACCTTTGGGTTTGGAGAGGAATATGAAGATTTTATCCAACTTGATCGCCTGGGAGCGATCATCCCTAAGGGCATCTCTTTGAAACCAATGGTGGGAAATCGACCCCCAAGGATCTTCGAGACAGAGGGAGGAATCCTAAATTCCATCGGGCTTCAAAACCCGGGTTTCCATGAATTCATTAGGGAGAAGCTCCCTTTCTTGAGAAAAGTGAAGACCCACGTGATCGTTAACTTTTTTGGGAATACGGAAAAGGAATATGTCGAGCTGGCCCGACGTTTCGATGACGTTTCCGGAATTTCAGGGCTGGAGATGAACATCTCCTGTCCCAATGTTAAGCAAGGAGGAATAATTTTCGGCTCGGATCCCAGAATGACTTATCGCGTTGTGCGTGCGGTGAGAAAAGCAACCCAATTACCGCTGATCGTAAAGCTATCACCGAATGTCGCGGACATTGCATCCATAGCTAAAACTGCGGAAGAAGCAGGAGCAGATGCGCTCTCTCTGGTCAACACCTTCAGAGCCATGGCCATCAATATCCATTCGAGGAGGCCCGAATTAG
>CAYMTD010000437.1:0-2569 GCA_964393245.1 uncultured Syntrophaceae bacterium | reverse complement strand
TCAAATTTATTTTTTCAACCAGATCTCTTGACTTAACCTCCACTTCTCTCAGGAGCGCCCTTCTCTGTTCTTTCTCTTTCAAGAGATCGTCTGCAATATTGAGAGCCGTCAAGATCGCCACGTTAAGGGTCGAGACGCTCCTCGTCTTTTTTAGAACCTCATCCATCTTCTCATTGACATATTTGGCCACGGCCTGGATATGATCTGCATCTGCATCGGTCTTGACGGAAAAGGTTTGTCCAAAAACCTTAATTTCCACCACCCGCTCCTCTTTCATTTCCGCATCACCTTTTGGCACCCCGTACAAACCTAATTCCGACTTAACCTCCCACACCCTTTAGACGGTGAAGGAGTTGATCAATTCTGAGCTTAATCTTTTCTCGTTCCTCGGCGAACAGTTCCAATTTCTTCTCTAATCGACTTGATTTCTCCTTTTCCATCCCCAAGGCCGAGGCCAAACCATCCCTCTCTCGCTTCATCTCGTAAAAAGCCTTTAACAGTTCACTGACTTTCTCCTCGAGATTCTTGAGGGGATTTCCGTTTGCTTGTGGATCTGTTTCAGCCTCATTCGGTTTTCGTTTCAATGATATTTCTGCTTCCATGAAAAGTCAATCCCTCGACAAGCTCAGGGTTGACCCTGAGCCATATTTTTTTGCCGCCGAATGGGTCAACCCTTGAACACTTAGTGCATGGATGATGCATTGAGGAGATAGCTCTTCATCAGCTCGTCAATATCTCCATCCATGACCCGGTCTACATCATGAATCACCTGACTGGTGCGGTGGTCTTTCACCATTCGGTAAGGGTGCATCACATAAGAACGGATCTGGCTTCCCCAGGCAATTTCTTTTTTAGCCGTGTGAAGTTCTTCAAGCTTTTCTGTTTTCTCCTTCATCTCTTTCTCATAGAGCCGGGCCCTCAAAATCTTCAGAGCGGTCGCCTTGTTCTTGTGCTGGGACCGTTCATTCTGGCACTGAACCACTATCCCGGTGGGGAAGTGAGTGATTCGGACTGCCGAATCGGTCTTATTGACATGCTGCCCCCCTGCTCCACTCGACCGAAAGGTATCGATCCTGAGATCCTTTTCATCGATCTCAACAACTACATCTTCCGGGATCTCCGGAATGACAAAAACCGAGGCGAAGGAGGTATGCCGCCGTGCCCCTGCATCAAACGGGGAGATTCGAACAAGGCGATGGATCCCGGTTTCGGCCTTCAAGTATCCATAAGCATACGGGCCATTGACGGTGAACGTGACGTTCTTAAGACCCGCCTCTTCGCCGACCAGGATATCGACGATCTCGGTCTTAAACCCTTTCTTCTCCGCCCACCTTAAATACATTCGCAGAAGCATTTCAACCCAATCTTGGGCCTCTGTGCCACCTGCCCCTGCATTGATGCTGACGATGGCGTTGCTCGAATCGTGCTCTCCGCCTAACATCTTCTTGAACTCCATCTGGCGGATCGCTTCTTCACTCTTGGCGACCTTCGCTATTAGCTCCTGTGCCTCCTTTTCGTCGCCCTGTTCCTCAATGAGTTGAAGAAGGATCTCTATTTCCTCGAGTTCCTTCTTCTCGTCCTTCCAGGCAGACAGACTTTCTATAAGCGAAGCCCTTTCCTTGAGTGTTTTTTGAGCAGCCTCACCCCTTTCCCAGAACTCGGGGGCTGCCATCATCTTCCCGATTTCTTCTACTCTCTTTTCTTTAGCCTCGACGTCAAAGATGGCCTCGTAGGTTTTCTAATCGGTTTTCTAAATCCTTCAATCGATCCCTTATTTCGGTTAACATAACCACACCACCTTCTCTTATTGCTTCACTGAATTAAATAACATAAATGAAGAAAAAGATAAAGATTTTTTTTTAACCTGTGGATAATTAAGGTAAACTGGCTTATGAATCTCCACCAGAAGGTTAAGGTTCGGGTTAAGGTTAAGAAAAATAAGCAATTAAATCTTATGCCGAGATGGGCACCTGTGTTGAACTCACCTCTTTCCAGCTTTCAGAATCACTTCCATCTCCTCCCCGACCAATGCAGGATTTCTAACCACACGAACACCTACCCTCTCCAAAGTTTCCATCTTCTCTTTGGCCGTCCCTTTTCCTCCCGCGATAATTGCACCCGCATGGCCCATTCTCCTCCCGGGCGGGGCCGTTAGGCCGGCAATAAAAGCAGCCACAGGCTTTTTGACATTCATCTGGATGAACAGAGCTGCTTCTTCCTCTGCTGTGCCTCCAATTTCGCCGATCATAACAAGGGCCTCTGTATCCGAATCCTTTTCAAACATCCCCAAAAGATCAACATAGTTAAGCCCGATGATCTGGTCTCCTCCAATTCCAACGCACGTCGATTGTCCAATTCCCCTTTTAGTCAACTGGTCTACGACCTCATACGTGAGTGTCCCACTGCGTGACATGATTCCAATCGGTCCTGCTTTGTGGATATAACCTGCCATCACTCCGATCTTACACTTACCAGGAGAGATGATTCCCGGAGTGTTTGGGCCAACCAGTTGAGATCCCTTCTCTTTGAGGTATTGCTTCACCATCATCATGTCCACCGTAGGTATTCC
>CAYMTD010000436.1:0-2575 GCA_964393245.1 uncultured Syntrophaceae bacterium | reverse complement strand
AAAGTTGATCGAGGGGAGAAAAAGAAAATACCGTGTTTCCGTTGCCTGACCCCCAACCTAAAGGGACATAGATATCCATATCGCCCGTGTAACGGGGTGCACCATGAAAGGCCAATGCATAAGCACCCACGATCATGTACTCCACCTTATGAGCGTTTAATAACTCGAGCAGATCTCTGAAGTCTTTCTGTACTCCCATGATACTGCTTCCGCAAATAATCGACCGCTGCGACTCGTTCCTCAGGGGTTTTGCTCAACCAGTAAATCAAGTCTTCTTTAATGGATGAAAAATTGTGAAGGTCCCGCTTCCTGACAATTTTCTGAATCATATTGGTAAAATATCATTAATCAAGATTAGAGTAAAGAAAAAACTCTTTATTCCTTTCAAAGTCCAGGGGATAAGGATGTTTTCTATTACGCTTAAACTTACTCTGAATTGACGAGAGGGTAGCCTGCCCTTTTCCAGGCTTCTACGCCACCCAGAAGAGCCTTGGCGTTTCTATATCCCATGTCGATATATTTGGCTGCCTGCCCAGCAGCGCTTGCCTCTTTTGTTCAGGCGCAATAAAAAACAATCTCCTGATCTTTAACGAGGGAGGAAACTTTGGACCTAAATTCATTGAGGGAAATTGCTCCTCGGAGTTGCATCCTCTTGAACTTGGCATCATCTTCGTAGGCGCAAACCAATAGGACAGCGCCAGATTTCACTCTTTGATAAATCTCTTCCGGTGTGACACGTTTCGGCTCTACCATTGTCTTCCTCCTCCCTTCACCAACCCCCTCCTTCACGAGACTATGTCCTAAATGAGAAATCGTGAAAAATGTCATTCCGCATGGCGAAACTCTCCCTCCGCACAATAAGTCACCACCTCAATCTCGTGATGGGGGTGAAGCGGCCAAACTGCTCCCGGCGATAAGGTGTCGTCATTGAAAACGCGCAGCGTTCCAAAATGCATGTACCGCGGATCATGGTACTGATCGAAGGAGAAATGCCACCGCCCGAGAAACGTGCCATTCTCAATGGTCCCATGAGTCCGGTAGATATTTTCTGATTTCCGAACTTCAATCTTATCGACCATCATTTTGCTCCTTATTTCTGGATCAAGCAGGTGAACCACCAATTTTATTAAATCTAACCATCCAGACACGACTTTTCAAACTGATTTTCCATTGATTATTCATATGCTTTGGATTATGATTTTCCGAAAGGAGATTTTATGGCTGAATATACTGAGGATCATGCCCGAGCGGGTATCAACGCACCCCTTCCGAAGATCGAATGTTTCAGAAATCAATTTAAGAACTACGAGATCACAATCTCTATTCCTGAGTTCACCTCCGTCTGTCCCCGGACCGGACTTCCTGATTTTGGGACGATTACCATTCGTTATGTCCCAGATCAATGGTGTGTCGAATTGAAATCATTGAAGATGTATATTCTCGCCTACCGAAATTTAGGCATCTTTTACGAAAATGCCGTCAACCGAATTCTCAGGGATTTTGTCAAGGCCTCCAAACCGATCAAAGCTTGGATCACGGGCGAGTTCAATGTCCGGGGAGGAATGAAGAGCGTGATCGGAGCCTCCTACCCCTCCAGGCTTTCTTCCACAGGCACAACAAAATAGCAAGCCCTCATCATCAACCCGCAGCCGCAGGGGTATTAAAAGTCAACCCCCGCCCACTCCTCTTTCAGGCGCTTGAGGTGGCAGGTCTCATTCAAAAGGGAGAGGACATACTTCCCATTCCTGTACTGAATGAGATTGATCGCGGTGGTATCCTGTCCAATTTGCCAGAAATGAGAGTTGTCTATCCCGAGAATCCCGCAGATGAGCACTTTGTTGACAACCCGGTGAGAGACGACGACAACGGTCTCGTTAGGATTCGATTGGATCACTGTTTCCAAAGCAGCCATGGCCCTTAATCGGACATCATCCAGGCTTTCCCCTCCGGGTAGTCTGGCCCGATGGGGTTCATCTCTCCATTGCCGGTAGGTTTGAGGATCCATCCCTTTTATCTCCTGATGGGGATGCCCTTCCCAGTTCCCAAAGCTCATATCGATGATCCCTTCAAGGGGTTGGACCTTCATCGAGCGGGGTTCGGCGATCTTTTCGGCGGTCTGCCAGGCCCGTGCCAGAGGGCTCGAGTAGATCGCATGAATCTCCATTCCTCTGAAATACTCTCCTACCAATTCCGCTTGTTTGAGGCCCGTCTCATCGAGAGGAACGTTGGTCCTTCCCCGGAAGATTTCCTCTTTATTCCAAGCAGTCTGTCCGTGACGGATGAGATAGATGTCAGTCATATTCTACAGTCCCAAAGGTTAACGTTCAGATCCAATCAAGCTAAAGCCCTGTCTAAATTATCCATAGCATTTTTGTATGATGAAAGGCAACTTCGTTGAAGACTCATGGCCCCAAATAGGAAGGCTAAAGCCCCGCCTACCTGCCATTTCAAAAAAGGCTCATGGTCATTGAAAATGATATTTGCTATAATGTCTGGAGAAAGGGCGATGATATTGAGGACAGGAATCGTTGTTTGGATTTTGCTTCTCTTGCTTGCGGGATGTGCGGCTGAAAAG
>CAYMTD010000435.1:0-2576 GCA_964393245.1 uncultured Syntrophaceae bacterium | reverse complement strand
AGCAGCTCCTCCCTCCGCTTTTGGTCGGAGATGTCCAGGAGGAAGCCTTGCATAAAGGAGGGTCGTCCAGCCTCGTCCTGCATCACCGTGGCCTCATCCCGAACCCAAACGATACGGCCATCTCGGGCGAACAAGCGATATTCAGAGCGGAAAGGCTTCCCGGTATCTTTGCTCCGGATGACCTCTGACAGCACGCGTTCTCGATCTTCTGGATGAAGTTGCCTGAGAAGGAGGCCGGGATCCCCTAACCATTCCTCTGCCGAGAATCCGAGCATCGTCTCAATCTGAGGGCTGATGTATAAACTGTTCCCACTTTCACCGAAAGCAGTGATGTAGGTGACAACAGCAGTGTGTTCTTCTTTTGAGATGGAGCGATCAAAGAGAGCCTCTGCAAGCGGGCCGCTCCGCGACCCGATTTCTTCAGCCATGTTCCAGTCCTTGTCCCCTTGACTTGAGTAATATAGTCTCTGCCCGATTCCCCTGTCTTCGAAACTTTAGGAGAGAACTCGGGACGTAATCCTGTCCACCTCAAAGATATCCAGAGGCTTCTTCAAATAGTCGATCACACCCAAGGATTTTGCCTCCTTTTCGGTCTTTTCCTGATCGCTGGCAGTAATGATTACGACATCTACGTTTTTTTGGTCCTCTTTAAGTCTTTTCAGCACATCGATCCCGTCGAGACCAGGCATTTTAATATCTAAGAACATAAGATGAGGTGGGTTTTTCTCAAGGATCCTGAGCGCTTCATAACCGGTCTCCGCCTTCATGAGGTCAAAGCGGTCGCCCAAAAGGACCTCGAAAGAATCCAAAATACCTTGATCGTCATCGACCACAAGGATGCGTTTGGAAAGATTCTCCATGACTTTCCTCCATGTTGAGATAATCCCCGCTTTCCCCTGTTTAGGGGTTGTGCAAATATAGTACCAAACTCGGTGGATCGCCCGCAGATAAAAAAACTTAATAATTACAATTTGTTATAAATTTACAGGAGAGAAAAAGGTGGGCTCCGATGGGTTCTTAACTGCTTATAAAAATAGGCGATTTCAACTTTTTACAACAGGAAGGAAAACCGTAAAGGTGGTTCCCTTTCCCTTTTCACTCATGACTTGAATCGTCCCTTTATGGTCTTCTATAATCTTACGCGTAAGGGCCAATCCCAGGCCCACACCTTTGTCTTTTGTCGTGAAGAAAGGGTTAAAAATATTTCTTGCCGTGGTCTCATCCATTCCGATTCCTGTATCCTTGAAACTTATCTTAACCAAGGAGCACGAGGAATCCAATTTAGAAGAGATGGATAGAGATCCGCCATTGGGCATGGCTTGGGTGGCGTTGATGATGAGGTTCGAGAAGGCTCGATAGAGTGTTTCTGCATCGCCGTGAATGGGCGGTATTCCTTCGGCTAAAGAGACCTCCAGGGCGATCTCTCTCCTTTTGAGTTCCTCGCCATGAAGATCGACGACTTGACGAATCAAGATATCCACATTCAGATCGACCAGAGGTCTCACCCTTCTACGGGTCAGTTCCAGTAGGTCCTCTACCAAATGATTGATGCGGTCGATTTCCCTCGGAACCGTAATGTTAAATTTCTCCATAAAAGACTGGTTCCCAATCTTTTGCGGGAGAAGCTGAACGAAGGTCTTTATGGCAGAAAGGGGATTCTTGATCTCGTGAGCCAGGCCTGCTGAGAGGGTCCCCAATGCTGCCAGTCGGTCCGCCTGCCGGAGCTTCTCTTCGAGCGCCTTTATTTGAGTGATATCCTGAAAGATTGCCAGCGCTCCAATCGTTTTTCCCTCTCCACTGACCAACAGGGAGGTGCCTGCAATCAACCAGAGGCTTTCCCCGTCCCTTCGCAATTCCACTTCGATATGCGATATTCCTTTTTCCTGTTCCAGCGTCTCTGTCAGGAGTTTGCGTAGGGGATGCTGCCCGTTCAGAATCTCCTCCATCGTGAAACCAGCCATCCCCTCTCTTCCTCTCCCGATAATTTTCTCAGCCATCTCGTTGACTGTGACGATCTTCTTCTCTAAGTCAACGGTAATCAACCCGTTGGTCATCGAGGCAAGAATATCATCGGTATAAGTTTTGAGAGAGGTGATCTCTCGAAGACGTTTCTCCAACTCATTTCGATGGAGGCGGATTTGCTCGATCATATGATTGAAATTTCGGCTTAGTTCTTCAATCTCATCACCGGTGCGGACGTCAATTATCTGATCGAGATCCCCTCGAGCGGCCGAAATGGTTGTTTCCACCAGTTTCGAAATAGGTTGAGTAATCCGTCTCGCAAAAAAGATGGAACCAAGGATTCCGAGAAGAATAGCGAACAGACCCAGGAGCAGGAGGTTGAAACGCGTCTTTGAAATCTGCTCATACATTCTTTCAAGGGAGAGACCAATGCGAACCGTTCCCCATTTTTCATGGGATTCTTTGATGTAGACAGGAATCGAGATGTCCAGCAACCGAATCCTTTCGTTGGAAAACGTCGATTGAATCAAGGGCTCTTTTGCCGCCAAGGCCCTCTGGCTTACGTCATCGGTCAGGACCATGCCCTGTTTTTCGTCATGCTGGCTGTAAGCCGC
>CAYMTD010000434.1:0-2580 GCA_964393245.1 uncultured Syntrophaceae bacterium | reverse complement strand
TATGGTCAACATTCTCCGGAAAGCAGCCAGGGAATTGAACGATGCGGTCAAGATTCTAAAGGACTATCCGAAGATCGCCTCCGAGCATGCTGTTAAGGCAAAAGCCTATGAGAATCAGATGGAGAAGGCGTATCATATCGCCTTAGCGGACCTTTTCAAGGGAACAGATACGATCTATATGCTAAAGATGCGCGAAATCTATCGACACCTGAGCAATGCCGCCGACCGTGGGGATGAGGCCGCCAATATCATTTCGAGCATTGTGATGAAACACACGTGATGATGAGTTCGGAGTTAAGAGTTAGGAGTTCGAAGTTTAGAATGCGAGAAGAAGGGGAGCCTGATTTGAAAACAAGAATTATACGTCCATGAAGTTCCCCTGGAGGTCACTCGGCAACCTGTCAAATTCCTCTCTTGAAACATAGATCAATTCTTTATCCCCGATCCCCCGTTGGAAGAGGCTCTCAGGTCTCTGATATTTAGCAGATCGACATTAAACCGATTCAGATCCTCATCAATTCTGACCTGGATCCCCTTTTCCGGATGAATCAGGTAGTGGTACTTCGCTGAAAAAACATTCATAGCATACCCCTCCACTGCCAGGGATCAATGTTCTGATGGCGGATTCCTCAATGGAGCAGATGGACAATAGATTATCAAAATAGCAGAGGGGTCAATAGGAATTATTTCAGATTGCAGATTGCAGATCGCAAATTTCAGATTCTTTTCTTATTCCGTAATCTGAATTCCGCATTCTGCAATGAGAGGAACGATTTCACCCCTGAGGGAGTGGGGATATGCTTTTAGGACCTTGACTGAGACTAATTTCCCAACTAACTTCATATCGCCCGGGAGATTGACGATCTTATTGGATCGGGTTCTGCCGGTCATCTCTCGATCGCTCTGTTTGCTTACGCCTTCAACCAGTACCTCCTCCACTCTTCCCTCCAACGCCTGGTTCTTCTCAAGCGTGATTTCTCTTTGAATCTTTTGAAGAAGTGAAAGGCGCTCCTGTTTTACCTCCTCATCGACCTGATGGGGCAGTTGGGCGGCTCGAGTTCCTTTTCTCGGCGAATATTTGAAGGAAAAAAGGTCATCAAACCGAACCTTTTCCATCAGGTCCAGGGTTTCTTTAAAATCGTCTTCTTCCTCACCTGGAAATCCAACAATGGCATCAGAGGTAATGGCAATGGATGGGCATACCTCCTTGAGACGTTCGATCTTTTCGAGATAGGACTCCCTGGTATAACCCCGGTGCATGGCTTTCAAGATCCGATCCGATCCCGACTGAAAGGGAAGGTGAATATGTTCGCAGAGCTTTTTCAGCGCTGTAAAGTTCTCGATTAAATCATCGGAAAGATCGGCTGGATGGGAAGTGGTGAACCGGATTCGTTCGATCCCTTCGATCTCATTGATCCGGCTAAGGAGGGTTGGAAAGTCTGCCTCCCTCTCCAATCCCTTCCCGTATCCATTGACATTCTGGCCCAGGAGAAAAACCTCTTTTACCCCCATCTCAGCCAGACGCCTTATTTCCTCGAGAATCTCACCACTGGGGCGGCTCCTCTCCCTCCCCCTCACATAGGGGACGATGCAAAAGGAACAGAAGTGGTCGCACCCCTGCATGATCGTTATGTAAGATTTGACCTTTGCCAAGGGCCTTTGGGGCAAAAGAGTTCTGAGATACCCTCCCTCTCGATCGAAACCGGTCTCACAAACTCGCCCCCCAGAAACCTCCACTCTCTCCAGCAACTGTGGAATCAGCGGAATGGCATGCGTTCCAATGACCATATCGAGATAAGGAATCCGATTTAACAACCGTTCCCCTTCCTGTTGCGCCACACACCCGGCCACCCCAATCACTGTCCCCCTCTTCTCCTTCAATTTCCTATATCTTCCCAGGGCGCTGTAGACTTTATGCTCAGGTTTTTCCCTGACGCTGCACGTATTGATCAGGATGAGATCGGCCTGATGGGCTTCCTTCGTCTCGGTATAATGGAGACTCTCGAGGAGCCTGAGCATCCGCTCCGAGTCGTGCTCATTCATCTGACAACCATAGGTTTCGATGTAGACACGTTTCTGCATACACATATTCTTTTGCTCCTCACGCTTTCCCTCTCCTCATAGGGACTGTGTCGTAAACGAGAAATGATAAGAAACGTCATGCTGAACTGGTTTCAGCATCTCAATGTAATCAACACGCTACGAGACCCTGAACCAGGTTCAGGGTGACAAAACAGTAATTGCGACACACTCTTATAGGGGAGAGGGTGGGGGTGAGGGGACATATTCATATCATTTTCTTACCTTGAATCTCTTATCCAATATCCCCATCTTCTCCACAATCCCACCATATTCAAGCTCGGCGTAAGGAAGCATCGCCGCTCCGGAGAAACCTTGCTGGCGGATATCCGTGGCCTTCTGGGAAACTTTGGTCCTTACCCAATCCCAATAGGGATGGTCGAACGCATCCGCAGGCTCGGTCAATTTCCCATTGTGGACACAGAATGCGTGACAGGCGACCACGGGGGGTCCATCAAAATAGGAAATGCTGGAGTTTATCTTAACAGGCATTAAGGGACC
>CAYMTD010000433.1:0-2594 GCA_964393245.1 uncultured Syntrophaceae bacterium | reverse complement strand
CGATCTCGGCGTAATAAGAGTTCTCAACCCGCTTAGGGTCGTAGGAGATTAGAATAGCTGAACCCTCCTGATGCCATCTTGCCCTGAAGAAAGTCCGGTCTGACCCTCTCCCTTCCAAGGGAAAGAATTCTATTGCGACGGACTCTCTAAGCCCGAGAGCCTTTTTGGCAAAGAGAACCATGTCCTGCGCAGATATCATCAGTCGTCGTTCCGAAATATGTCCGTAGGGAACGCCCGCCTACCGGAGGGCAGGCAGATCTGCGTTCCTCATATTCCTTCCATTCTTTCGTACGCTTCAATGGAGCCGATGTCGTGCCATTCGCCTTGGTCGATGATGATCCCTCGAATCGATCCCGGTTTTTCTTTGATTCTTCTGATAAAGGCGGGGACGACGGATTCAATTTTCCCTGCTTGAAGGAACCGCAGGAACGACCTCTCTATGGCATAGATGCCTGCGAACTGGCAGCTTTGTATGCCTGGATTTCTAAGGTGGTGCCGGAGATCGCAGATCTCACCGTGTTCATTAATGGTCACGTTTAAAAGAGGACCACGGCTTCGCAAGGCAAGCGTCACTTCCGGTCTTTTTTGCTCATGGGCTTCCAGAAGATACTGCAAAGGAAGATTGGTCATTATATCGCCGTTGTAGCAGAGGATGGCCTCGTCCTCCTCAATCAGATCTTCAATATTCTTTAGCCCCCCTGCCGTATCCAGGAGCACTGGCTCGTGGCGAAAAAGTATCGGCACCCCACGCCACTGTCTGTCAGGGAACTTTTGCACATAGGCTTCGGGAAGATAATGGGTGTTCACAATGATGCGGTCGATCCCTGCCTTCAATAAATGATCCATCGCATAGGTGATAATGGGACGTCCTTTGATCTCCAGGAGCGGTTTCGGGCAACGCTCCGTCAGCGGTAAGAGCCTGGTCCCCAACCCGGCTCCCAGGATGAAGGCTGTCTTAAATCGTCGCCCTTTCAATGGCATTTCAGCTGTCTGCGGAAAAAAAGGAAATCCTTTATAAAGTTTGAGGTTTCAAAATTTATCTTTCCACCTTAGCCTTAACCTCAACCTTCTTATTGTTACACGTTCTTTTTGCCAAACTCCGGATCAATCTTCACCAACCCCGTCACGATGAATCCAGGGATCGTCGCGGCCATCACCCAGAGGAAGTAATTCGGATAGCCAAGCTGCTCTTGGATCCAACCGCTGAACATGGAAGGCACCATCATCCCGATAGCCATGATCCCCGTACAGATGGCATAATGAACTGTTTTGTATTCCCCCTCGGAGACCATGATCATGAACATCGTGTAAGCAGCGAAACCAAATCCGTAACCGAATTGCTCCACAGCCACGAAGAGGTTGATCAAGTAGAAACTTTTGGGCATGACCTGCGAGAGGTAGACATAGACGAAATCTGGAAGGTGCACCGCGCAGACCATCATCCAGATCCAGAACTTGAGACCTTTTCTGTAGATGGCGTACCCCCCAAAAAGGCCTCCCAACAAGAGAGCGACGACGCCCACCGTTCCATAGATTATCCCCACCTCTGAAGTCGTGAGCTCCAGTCCACCTTTTGAACGCGGGTCGAGGAGAAATGGTGCAATGATTTTTATAAGTTGGGTCTCCGCGAGACGGTAAAATAGGAAGAAGGCAAGTATGGCAAGGATCCCCTTTTTTCTGAAGAAGAGACCAAAGGTGTTGAGAAAGTCGCGAGAGAGGGACGTCGAAGGGTTGCGGGCAGCCGGACGATCTGAAGTTGGATGGGGAAGAACGAAGAAATGGTAAAGGAAGAGAGCTCCGAACGCGGCAGCCGCTAAGAAGAGGGTGAGAGACCAGGCAGTGGGTATATCGTAACCGCTTCCTTCGAGAAGGCCCGCAAAGATGACGAGCCCGCCCTGTGTGGCGATCATGGCAATTCGGTAAAAGGTTGCCCGGACCCCCACATAGGCAGCCTGGAAATCCTCCGGAAGTCCGAGCATGTAAAAGCCGTCGGCAGCGATATCATGGGTTGCGGAGCTAAAGGCCATAATCCAGAAGAAGGCAAGGGTATACTGAAAGAACCCGCTTGCCGGGATAGTGAACGCGATAGAAGCAAGCGATGCCCCGGCCAAGAGCTGCGTCAAAAGGATCCAGTAACGTTTTGTTCTGAACAGCTCGACGAAGGGGCTCCAGAGCGGTTTGATAACCCAGGGCAAGTAGAGCCAGCCGGTGTAAAGGGCGATGTCCGTGTTTGAGATTCCAAGCCGCTTGTAAAGAACCACCGAAACCGACATGGCCATGGTGTAAGGAATCCCCTCAGCCACGTATAAGGAGGGAACCCAGGTCCACGGATTTCGTGATGTCGGTTTTTGTTTGTTCATGTTACCCTGTGCGCTATGCCCTATGCGCCATGCCGGTTTTTAACTAGTAGATCTTTTTTATTTCCACACCCCGGAAGTAATGTTTCAGGATTTCCTCGGCTGAGAATCCCTTTGTCGCCATGACAGCCGCTCCAATCTGGCAGAGTCCCACGCCATGTCCCCAGCCGGCGCCATGAAAGATATATCGATCGCCTTCAACGATCACAACGAACGCGCTGCTATAAAGGTGGCTCC
>CAYMTD010000432.1:0-2604 GCA_964393245.1 uncultured Syntrophaceae bacterium | reverse complement strand
TACATGACAAGGATTCAGAAGGAAAGGTTTTCTGATGTCTCTGAATACGAAAAGGTGAAAGGAAGCTATATCCTTAACCGAGAGTTTCTGGATCGGCTTAAGAAGAAGATCACCATTCTTCACCCTCTACCCCGAGTCGATGAGATCGCTACCGACGTCGATTCCTACCCGGGGGCTGCCTATTTCAGACAGGTGAGAAATGGAGTCTTCGTCCGGATGGCACTTCTGGCCATGGTGTTGGGGAAAAGGTGACAATCTATGGGGTCTCGACTAACTGTTTTGGCGATCGGCGGAAATTCCCTGATCAAAGACAAAAACCATATTGCCCTCTCCTCCCAATACGAGGCAGTCAAGGAAACGGCCAATTACATTGCTGATCTCATTGCCGAGGGCCTCAACTTGGTTATCACCCATGGGAACGGGCCGCAGGTAGGATTTATTTATCGGAGAGGCGAATTGGCCCGGCACGAACTGCCTCTGATCCCGCTGGATATCTGTGGAGCAGATACCCAGGGTGCGATTGGGTATATGATTGAGAAAGCGCTCTTGAATGAGTTTCGAAGAAGAGGAATCAAAAAAAGAATAGCCGTGGTCGTAACCCAAGCAGTCGTCGACAGAGATGATCCGTCATTTGAACATCCTACAAAACCCATTGGCTCCTTCATGTCAGAAGTAGAGGCTTTGAACAACAAGAAAGAATCAGGCTGGCAGATCATGGAAGATGCTGGACGGGGCTTCAGACGCGTCGTTCCCTCCCCAATCCCAAGAGAGATCATCGAATTGGATGTGATCCGGTTGTTGGTAGAAAGGGGCTTTATTGTGGTCGCTGCAGGAGGTGGAGGGATCCCTGTGATCAGGAATGAACATGGGGAACTCGAAGGCGTCGAGGCCGTGATTGATAAAGATCTGGGATCGTCCTTGCTGGCAAGAAATCTTGGCGCTGACACTTTCATTATTTCTACGGCTGTTGATGTCGTCTATCTTAACTTTGGTGAGAAGGGTCAAAGGCCTCTCCGTCGTGTCTCCCTTCCTGAGGTCAAGCGGTATCTGGAAGAAGGGCATTTCAAACCAGGTTCGATGAGGCCAAAAATCGAGGCCGTCATCGAGTTCCTCGAAGCCGGCGGTAAAAAAGCAATCATCACATCTCCTGAAAATCTTTTAAAGGCGGTGAAGGGAGAGGCAGGGACGACAATTACGAAGTAACTCCCATTAGAAATCCCAGAGGGTAATTGTTTCTAACGGGCCAATCCTTTTCCTCATTCCATCCGTGTCCCATTCGAATAAGTTGCGTTTTCGCCAACATCTCCAGCTGTCCCCAAAATCAACTTACATCTTTCTCTCGCTTGGCTCATGATGGCCACAATTGCGAAGGGCTATCATGCCGGGCTCGGGGCCATACTCAAAAGTGAGTCTTAGACGCTTAGAGGCATATGCAATAAAAACGTCATTCCCTCCTTCGGCATATTTGCCTTTTACGTTTTTAGCCTTGTGGACATTCAGGGATGGATGCCTTGGATTGTTGCTTAGAAGTTTGACTGCTTTGTCAATAGTCCTTCGTTCGCTCAGTGTCAACCTGGAATAATTTTCCAGGAAGAAGATCTCGAAGTGGAGTTCGAAAGGGGGAACTTTAGAAGGCATAAACGCCTACTTCTTCATTTTCTTAAGCGCTTCTGAGGGGGTAGATGCAACGATTCCGGGCCGGGTATCGGTGTTTACCTTCTTCTCTTTTTCCATCCCATCAGGAGACAGCTCCTCCACAGGTAGGTCTGACATATCAGGGTACTTCCGAACCGTTCGGACAGGGTAGAGGATGATCTGGTCACCTTTCACAGCGTACTCAAACAAAGCTTCTTTTGAGAAAGGAGGGGGAAGGACGATCCGCCCCCTGGAATCCGTTTTTAAGATTTTGATTTGAGCCATAGGACGTTCTCCAATTAGTTTTTATGTTATTATAAACCCATTTGTGCCAATTGTCAAATATGGGGAAATATAAAAGTTTCCATAGCTATCTCGCTCAGGCGCAAGGCAAGGTTTCCTGGGCCCGGGACAGCGCATCTTGTGGTCAACTTAAATGTATTGACTTTGTCGATGAATTTGTATAAAAGATGTAACGAAAACTGGAGGGTTTATGATTTTGGGAATCGAAGAGATCGAGCGCAGGGTCTGGGAAGAAGAAAAAACCTTCCTCATGAAGCAGGTGGGGATTCTCTTAATTAAGAACAGTGCAATTAAATTCGGAGACTACATTTTGGCCTCCGGGAAGAGGAGCCCTTATTATATCGATTTGAGACAGACAATCTCGAGCCCCATCACCATGGACTGGATTGCCAATGCCCTGACCCGGATCGTGATCAATGAAATTGGCAGGGACAAGATTGATAAGATCCTGGGCGTCCCAACGGCGGGTGTCCCTTTTGCTACGGTGGTGAGCCAGAAGCTGGCCATCCCCCTGATCTACTACCGTCAGGCGCGAAAGGAGCACGGGGTGAGGAAGAAGATTGAAGGGATCCTCGAACGAAATGATCGGGTCCTGATCATTGACGATCTCATCACCACAGGCGAGAGCGTGAT
Source organism: uncultured Syntrophaceae bacterium (assembly GCA_964393245.1). Taxonomy (GTDB): domain Bacteria; phylum Desulfobacterota; class BSN033; order BSN033; family UBA1163; genus CAYMJV01. The sequence continues at coordinate 33 of CAYMTD010000432.1, read as the reverse complement.
CGAGTCTGCGGAAGTGGTGAGGGATCAGGGAGG
>CAYMTD010000431.1:0-2629 GCA_964393245.1 uncultured Syntrophaceae bacterium | reverse complement strand
AAGGTGAGGACACTTCGATGATGATCCTTGTCCGATGAGACATCAAGAAGTTTCACTCCCTTAACCCTCTTCACCTCTTCCGAAATCAGGGCGATCTTCTTATCATCTCTACCTTCGCTGATGTTGGGAACACATTCTAAAAGTCGCATTGGGATAACCAAAATGTCAAATGTCAAAGCTCAAATTCCAAATTAATCCCAAAGCTCAACGAGATGCCCAAACAAGTTTGGCATGACAAGAATGTCATTCTGAACTCGTTTCAGAATCCCATTTTGAACTTTGACATTCATTTGGCATTTGGATTTTGAAATTTGGATTTTTGAAAGACCACTTTTCCTTTCTTAATAACGGTATCGACATGGTTGACCCCGAAATGGTATGGAAGATAACGATAATTTGGAATATCGAAGATGGCAATGTCAGCCTGTTTTCCGGCTTCCAGGCTTCCGATTTCCTTTTGTCGTGCCATGGACTTCGCTGCGTGAATCGTCGTTGCCTGAATCACTTCCTTGGGTAACATTCTGAACATGGTGCAGCCCATCGTCATGATCAGCGGAAGAGATTCTGTCATCGACGAACCGGGGTTCAAATCGGTTGCCAAGGCAATCGTTACCCCGTTCTCAATCATTTCCCGGGCGGGTGGAAGCTTCTTCATCGAGAGGAAAAAACTCGCTCCAGGCAGCAGGACCGCAACCACTCCTTTTTCAGCCATTCTTTTTATTCCGTTCGGACTGACGTATTCGAGATGATCCGCTGAACAGGCATCCACTTCGGCCGCGAGCTCGGCTCCGCCGCCTGAACTCAATTGGTCCGAATGGATCTTTGGCTTCAGACCAAATTTCTTCCCTGTTTCGAGAACCTTCCGGGACTCTTCAAGGGTAAAGGCTCTCTCTTCGCAGAAAACATCGCAAAATTCCGCCAAGCCTTTTTCGGCGAATGCCGGAATCATCTCCTCGACCACAAGATCGATGTACCTTTTTCGATCTTCTCTAAACTCCTTTGGAACCGTATGGGCTCCCAGAAAAGTTGGAACGATGTCAAGCGGATGATCCTGGTCGAGCTTTTTCATCACTTCAAGGATCCTTAGCTCATCTTTAAGGGAAAGCCCGTAGCCGCTCTTGGCTTCAATCGTTGTCACTCCTTTCGAAAGCATCCGATTCAATCTCTTCTTCCCCTGCAAGAAAAGCTCCTCGAAAGAAGCCTTTCTTGTCGCTTCGACGGTTGAAAGGATCCCCCCTCCCCGTTCGGCAATCTCAAGATAGGAAAGGCCCTGGATTCGCTGCTCAAATTCATTCTCTCTCGATCCCCCGAAGACAATATGGGTATGGGAGTCGATGAGGCCAGGCATGACCACCTTCCCCGTGGCGTCGATCTCCCTCCCCTCAGAGGCTAAAGAAACTTTGCCTGTGAGTTGGAGGCTTTCTCCAACCCATAAGATCTTATCTCCCCTCACCGCAATTGCCCCGTTTCTGATGATTCCTAAACCTGAATCCTCTTTAAAAGAAGAAGAGAGGGTGAGCAACTCGGAAGCACTCTTGATGATCAGATCAGCTTTTTGGGTTATTAGGTTGATTGAGTTTGTCGAGTTCATTGAGTTACAAGTCCCCCTATCTCCCAATCACCCTATCTCCTTATTCCCTTACTTCCCCAACTCCTCACTTAAGCACTTTCCTGAGAGCTTCAATCAATCGCTGATTTTCTTCTATTCTTCCAATGGTCACTCTCGCACAGGTCGGATAACCCCACGTCTTTCCCGGACGGATGATGATCCCTTCTCTCAAAAGGGCCTGAAAGATCTCATTGGAGTCCCTCTTGAAGTCAATAAAGACAAAGTTGGCTTGGCTCAGCACATAACTCAATCCCATGCTATCCAATTCTTTGTAGAGATACCTCTTCCCCTCCTGGACCATCTGAATTGATCTTAACGCGTGCTCCTGGTCGCTGAGTGCTGCAACGGCGGCCGCCTGGGCCAACCGATGGACAGGAAAGGGGTCTCTCACCTGATAGAGGCAATCGATCAAATCTTCTCTCCCCAAGGCATAGCCAATTCTTAACCCGGCTAACCCGTAGACTTTTGAAAAAGTCCGAAGGACGATTATCTGCCTCTTATCTTTCACATAATCCAGCCCGTTCGGATAGAAAGCATCCTCCACAAAATCGCTGTAAGCCTCATCCAGGATGACAATGACACGGGCAGGAAGCCTGTCAAGAAATTCGTTAAGGGACTCCCGGGAGACAATCGTTCCGGTTGGATTATTTGGGTTACAGACGAAGACCAACTTCGTCTTACGGTTGATCTTTCTGAGCATCCCGTTGAGATCATGGGTGTAATCCTTTAGCTTCACCTTGATCACCTTTCCTCCCATGATCTGGGTTACGTTTGTGTAGACGGGAAAGGTCGGATCGGCCAGGACCACTTCATCGCCTTCGTTCACAAAGGCATGGGCGATCATGAGGATGAGATTGTCAGCCCCATTTGAGATGACAACGTTGCTTTCAGAAATTGAAAACTTTCGGGCAATCGCCTCTCTCAAAACCGTGCAGGGGCCTTCCGGATAAAGGGAAATAGTTGGGAGCTCCTGACGGATGGCTTCAACAGCCTTTGGAGAGGGACCAAGCAGGTTCTCAT
>CAYMTD010000430.1:0-2638 GCA_964393245.1 uncultured Syntrophaceae bacterium | reverse complement strand
CGAGATCGAAACGATATTGCTCAGCCAGTGCCTCCAGGATGGGCCATAGAAAGGAGTCTCCTCTTTCCTTCCACGGAAGAATCGCCCCCTCCTTTAATGAAAGCGCCGAATTTGGCACGACAAGGGCCGGATCGAAGAAGGTCTTCGTTCCCAATCCCCCACAGCTCGAACAGGCACCATTGGGGCTGTTGAACGAAAACATCCTCGGGGTAATTTCGGGGAAACTGAACCCACAATCGACGCAGGCGAACTTCTGGCTGAAGACCATCGGAGGGACCCCCTGCCTTTCCACCTTCACAATCCCGTCGGATAAACGGGAGGCGATCTCCATCGATTCGCCAACTCTTTGCCCCATTCCGTCTTTCACCACCAATCGGTCAACGATCACGTCGATCTCGTGGCGTTTGTTCCGGTCCAACCGGATTTCTTCGCTGAGATCCCGGATCTCGCCGTCAATCCTCACCTTGACAAATCCCTCTCTTCGAAGTTCATCCATCTCTTTGCGATATTCTCCCTTTTTTCCCCTCACGATGGGGGAGAGGATGGAAAGAGAAGTTCCCTTCGGAAGCCTTTGAAGGATCTCCGTCATCTGCTGGAGCGTCTGGGAGGTGATGGGAGAACCGCAATGGGGACAAAAGGGCTCTCCGATCCTGGCAAAAAGGAGGCGGAGGTAATCATAGATCTCTGTCACGGTGCCCACAGTAGACCGTGGATTCCGTGTCATGCTTCTCTGGTCAATGGCAATGGCAGGAGAAAGGCCCTCCATGGATTCCACGTTTGGCCTCTCCATCTGTTCCAAAAACTGCCGGGCATAGGCGGAGAGGGATTCGACGTATCGCCGCTGCCCTTCCGCATATAGGGTATCGAAGGCGAGGGTCGATTTACCCGAACCGCTTAAACCGGTGATCACCACCAAACGATTCCGTGGAATCTCCACGTCGATATTTTTCAGATTATGAACCTTGGCTCCTCTGATGATGATCCTGTCCATCTCCGTAAGAAGGTAACAAAAAAAGAGGAATGAGTAAACCCCTTGCTGATTACACAGATTTTAAAGAAGGATTACACCGATTTCCCTTTTCTTTGAATGAATTTCGCATCTGTGAAATCCGTTCTGAATCCCTGCCTGCCGGCAGGCAGGGGGGGAATCAGAGATTTCTGGACTTCTTCAGAAATCTCAAAAAAGACTTGACAAATCGCGCAGGGAAGTTATAATGTCATTAGTTTATTTTATTAAACTATTTTCTTTTTATACTTGCTTACAAATTATTAAACAAAATTCTTTTTAAACTGTTTTTATAAATTTATGAAGATCGGAGAGCGAATTAAAAATTTGAGACAGATGAGCAATCTGACGCAGGAGGAACTCGCGGCCAGGGCCAACCTAACCAAGGGCTTCATTTCTCAGGTCGAAAGGGATCTCACCTCCATCTCCTTGGACAGCTTGGTTCAGATCCTTGAGGCCCTGGATGAAAACATCTCCGACTTTTTCAGGGAGGCGTCTCAGGAGAAGATGGTCTACCGGGAAAAAGATCGAGTCCCCATTGAAAAGGAGAGGATTCAGAGGTTTGAGCTCCTGGTCCCCGGTTCCACCAACCGGAGACTGGAACCGGTGTTGCTGACACTCAAACGGGGACAGTCAACGCCGAAAGAGAAACCCCATGAGGGAGAGGAATTCGGGTTCGTCCTTCAGGGCAGGGTGAGCCTCCGGTTTGGAAGGGAGATCATGAGATTGAAGAAGGGGGAATGTTTTTACTTCTGGGCTGAGAAGGAGCACTGGCTTGAAAATACAAGTTCCCGTAACGTCGTCATCCTCTGGATCACTTCCCCCCCTTATTTCTGATCCTCCATTGAAAGGAACATTGAAAACAGGAGATAACGTGATGGCTCCTGGTCACACAGACGCTGATGCCTCCAACTGTAGAATCTTCAAGGCCACGAAAAACAGCGGCGAGGTAGGATGGGTCAAATATGCATGATAAGACCACGGAGTTAGTTTCTTATGGCTAAAGTGCTGATCATCGGAGCGGGGGGCGTGGGAACCGTCGTTGCTCATAAAGTGGCAAAAGTCCCACGGGTGTTCACCGATATATTACTGGCAAGCCGTACTCAATCAAAGTGTGATTTGATTGCAAAGGCAGTTGGGACCGGTAAAATCAGGACGGCTCAGGTAGATGCCGACGATCTCCAACAATTGGTCAAATTATTCAGGACGTTCAAACCAGAAATCGTGATCCACGTGGCACTCCCTTATCAGGATTTAACCATCATGGAGGCCTGCCTCGAAGCGGGAGTTCATTATTTAGATACGGCAAATTATGAACCAAGAGAGGTTGCTAAATTCGAATATCGGTGGCAATGGGCGTACCACGACCGGTTCAAAAAGGCCGGGCTCACTGCCATCTTGGGATGTGGCTTTGACCCAGGAGTGACAGGAATCTTCACGGCCTTTGCCGGCAAACATCATCTCGACGAGATTCAAACGCTTGACATTGTCGACTGCAATGCAGGCGATCATGGAAAACCCTTCGCAACAAATTTCAATCCAGAAATCAACATCCGTGAAGTGACCCAACCGGGAAGATACTGGGAAAATGGAAAATGGATTGAAACAGAGCCCCATGAAATTCACAAACCG
>CAYMTD010000429.1:1563-2641 GCA_964393245.1 uncultured Syntrophaceae bacterium | reverse complement strand
GAAAGGAGTAACAATCCATGGCCCTCGACTTTACCTTTTCTGAGGAACAAGAATTCTTCAGGCAGACGGTCCGAGATGCGGTGAATCGACTGATCATGCCCAGGGTGAAAGAGCTGGATGAAAAGGAAGAATTTCCCTGGGACCTTTGGAAGGAATTCGCTGCCCTTGGATACCTGGGACTCAGGCATGAAGAGAAATTTGGTGGGATGGCCACGGATACGGTGACCCAGATGATTTTCTATGAAGAGTTTGCGAGAGGGTCCTGTGGCTTTTTTATGTCCGCAACCATGCAGATCCTCATGGGAACATACTTTATTGCCCGGTTTGGCAATGAGGATATTAAACAACGGATTCTCATTCCGGCAATCAAGGGTGAAAGGATTGGAACCATCTGCTTTACCGAAGACCAATCCGGGTCTGACCTGGCTGGAACAAGGACGCTCGCCAAAAAAGTAGAAGGAGGTTGGAGAATCAATGGAAGAAAGCAGTGGATCACCAATGGACCCATCGCTGACTTTGCCACGGTGATGGCAACGATCGATCCGAAGTTGGGGCTCAAGGGCCTTAACTTCTACCTGGTTGAAAGGAAGACAGAGAATCGGGATGGGTTTGTCTCCGGGCAGAGGCTCCACAAGTTGGGCTCTCGTTGCTCCGTCACAGGTGAGTTGGTGTTCGACAACGTTTTTATCCCCGATGAAAATTTTTTAGGTGAAGAAATCGGCAAGGGGGTTCAGTACGCAGGGGAGATATTGAACGAAGTCCGAGTGATGACCGGGATGAGTGCTTTGGCGATTGCAAAGGAGGCCATGGAAGATGCGAGACAATATGCCAACAACCGAATTGCCTTCGGAAACCCCATCAGCAAGTATCAGTTGATTCGAGAAAAATTTGCCAAATTCTGGGCCTGGTATGAGGCTTCGCGCGCCTACCTCTATAAGTGTGCCTGGATGATCCAGAATAACATTCCGTGTATCAATGATTGCATGCTGGCTAAGTTCCATTCTACGGAGATGTGCATGTATGCCGTCGAGGAGGCCATGAGGATCTATGGTGGAAACGCCTTTTGCACCGAATACCC
>CAYMTD010000429.1:0-1463 GCA_964393245.1 uncultured Syntrophaceae bacterium | reverse complement strand
GGAAAAGTGACGGTCCTGACGGTAGATAACCAGAGGGTCGACGCTCTGAGAAGAGGAATCTCGATGGGGGCTGATGAGGCGATCCAGATCACCGATCCTGCGATAGAAGGCTCCGACCAATTCACCCTCGCTCGGATTCTTGCCGCCTATTTGAAGGATAAACCTTTCGATCTGATTCTGGCGGGCAGGCAGGCCATGGACGACGACGCGGGGATTGTTGGCCCTGCGGTTGCCGAGCTGCTGAGCATCCCTCATGTCAACGCCGTCGTGGGGCTTGACGTGGAAGATCCGAAAAAAGAGGTTAAGGTGATTCGGGAAGTGGAAAATGGAAAGGAGATTCTTTCCTGTCATCTCCCTGCGCTTTTCACCTGCCAGAAAGGTTTGAATACGCCTCGCATCCCGCAGGTGATGAATGTAATGAAGGCGATGAAGGCTCAGATAAAAAAAGTGGACCTAACTGCTTTAGGATTGAATCCTTCGGCGGTGGGCCCCCCTTCTGCAAAGGTGAAGGTACAGAAATATTTTCTTCCGCCCAAGAGACCGCCGGTCAAGATGATCAAGGAAGATTTCCCGGATAATGTGAAGACTCTGGTCAGACTTCTGAGGGAAGAAGCCAAAGTCATCTAAAGTTTTGAGTTCGGAGTTCAGAGTTCGGAGGTTTAAAATCAAATTCTCCGAACTCCCTGTCTGCCGGCAGGCGGGCGAACCAAATTACTCCGAACTATTCCGAAAGGAAGGACCATGCCTAACGACATTTGGATTTTTGCGGAGCAACAGGATGGGAAAGTGAGGAAGGTTGCTTTCGAACTTCTCTCGGCGTGCGCGGAATTTTCGAAGAAAAAACAACAAGAAGTTTCTGCCGTCCTTCTTGGAAGCGGACTCCAGGAAGCCCCCAAAACCCTTATGCCTTTTGCTGATAAGGTCTATTGTGTCGATCATCCCTCCCTCCTCTCCTATACCTCTGAGGCCTATCTGATGAACATTGCGTCATTGGTGAGGGAACATCAACCTTCTATTCTTTTGGGTGGAGCCACCTCCACCGGCAAGGATCTTTTCCCCAGATTGGCCATGCGTCTCGAGACCGGATACGCTCCGGATTGTACGGATCTTACCATGGGAGAGGACGGCTGTCTTGTGGCCAAGCGCCCTCTCTTTGGCGGAAAAATCTTCGCAGAGATCATTTTCTCTGAAGCCAGACCCCAGATGGCCACTGTGAGAAATAACACATTTATGGTCAACCCAAGCCTCTCCAAATCTGCTAGGCTCATTTCAGCCTCCATTCAAACCGATCCGTCTTCACCCAAGAAGAAAATCATCGGTATGGAGGAGACTTCTGGGGCGAGACTGGATATTACAGAGGCGGATATCGTCGTGGCCGCGGGGAGGGGCATTAAGGGACCCCAGCATTTTAAGCTATTGGAAGATCTAGCCGAAGTTTTGAACGCCTCCGTCGGAACGACTCG
>CAYMTD010000428.1:0-2643 GCA_964393245.1 uncultured Syntrophaceae bacterium | reverse complement strand
GCCATCTCCATATTGATCAACAGGACGGAACAGAAGACTAAAGGGTTAAATCCCAGTTGCTTTATAATCGGCATATAAATCGGCAAGGCCACCATCAATATCGAGAGGGGCTCCATAAATGTTCCGAGCAAAATCAGGATGAACTGCATGATGATAATCACTACGATGGGAGGCAAGGGAAGCCCGATGGCCAAACTGACCAGACTGGAACTCGCTCCGGTATAGGCAAGGAGTTGAGAAAAAGCGGTTGCCCCTGTAAGGATCATAAACATCATGACCGTGATTCTCACACTGCTTATGATTGCCTTCCTAACGATATCCGGCTGAATTCCCTTATAAATGAAGGCCAGAATAAAGCATACCAGAGCTCCCACGGCGGCTGATTCTGTTGGAGTGGCGACGCCGAATACAATCAGACCGATGACCGAAAAGATGACCAGACCTAAAGGAAAGATGTACTTCACGCTCATGATGAACTTTGCTCGGAGGGATACCTTTTCCACTTCATATTGTGGAGCAAGTTGAGGGTTCCACGCGCATCGAATGATAATATAGATAGCAAATAAAGCTGCCATCAAAAGGCCTGGGAAAATGATGGAAAGGAGATAATCTCCCACGGAAATCTGGGCCAGGCTTGCCAGTAAAACCCCAAGGGCGCTTGGTGGGATCATTGCTGCAAGCGTCCCACAACCCATGATCGGGCCCAATGTGATTTGATATTTGTATCCCCTTTTCTCCATTTCGGGTAAAAGGGTCTGTCCAAGCATCGCGCAACCCGCCATTGAAGAACCAGAAAGGGTTGCAAATACCACACCCCCGGCAACGGCGAGGAGACTCAATCTACCCGGCAATCGTCCCATCCACTTCTCTAAGCTCTCCATCATGTTTTGTGCGATTCCAAAGAGGAACATGATCTCTCCCATTAAGAGAAAGAGGGGCACAGGAAGCAGGGAAAAAGACGTGATCGATCGGAAAATGCTTAGGATCAACTGGGTCAGACCATCTCCCCCCCAAAAAACATAGGCAAAAATAATATTGATAAAAAGGAAGGAGAAGGCGACGGGCACGCCTAAAAAAAAGAGGAAGATTAATGAGGAAAGGATGACAATAAATAAACTGACCCAGTCCATAATTTAATTTCAGATTGAAGATTTCAGATTTCAGATTGAAGGTTTTTTCAATTTGCGATTTGCAATTTGCAATTTGAAATCTGCTACTTCCTTAACACCTTCCAACCTTTAACAAACACTTCCATCAACAAGGGGATGCTTCCGATAGGAATGATAGCGATGATCAGTGCAATTGGGGTTTCGATAATCGTTGGGTTAAAGACCCCTCTTCTGTAATGGTCAAAGGTTGTAAAGAAACCGTAATAGATGAGGACAACGGAAACGACGCCAATTAAGAGATAGCTAAAGAGGATTAGAAATTTTTTTCGATTTCCAGTAACCCTACCGATAAATACGTCAATGACGACATGGGCCTCCTCCTTGAAGACCCATGCCGTACCGAGAAAAGTGATGTATAAAAGGAGGATTTCCGTAACCTCCGTGCCCCAAATGAGAGGGGCATTGAAGAGGTACCTCAGCGTCAGATCGATGCAGACAATGATCATGAGAGCTGCCATCATGAGAGAAGCGAAAAAGACAAAGACCTTATTAATGCCTATTACGATCCTTTCAATTGATGTGAAAACCCGTTCCACCATTCTATCGGTCATCCTAAATGAATGGAGGATGCCCAAGGCATCCCCCATTTGATTGACTAATACCCCATCAGCTTCTTTAATACTTTCACTTCTTCCGGAACCTTTTTCTCGAGATCGTCCAAGAATGCATCATTCGCTGTATCGATAAACTTCTTCGTCTCCTCCGGTGAGAATTTTATTCTCTTTAACCCGAGCTTTGCCATTTCCATCTTCTCTTTCTCTATCTCCTTTTCAAAATAGGCCTTCATCTCAGGTTCGTATTTGATCGTGATTTCCATGATCTTATCTTGGGATGATTTGGATAATTTGTTCCATGTATCGAGATTCATCAGGAAAAATGTATTCTGTCTCGAATAGAAAGGAATATCGATGACATATTTACTGAACTCAAGCCAACCCCACTCTCTCGGACCGATGGTTGGCCATCCAAAGCCGTCCACCACGCCCCTTTGCAAAGCCGTATAGGTTTCACCAAAGGCCACTGTCACGGGTACCATTCCCAGCTTCAACATCATCTTATCGTATTTCGCTGCCGTTCTCATCTTAAGGCCTTTAAGGTCCTCAACTCCACCTATGGGTTTTTTAACATAGAGATAGAACGGATCATAGAGCCATGTCCCTATGAGCATCATATTTATCTTCTTATGTCTTTCCACAAAGTAATCCCAAACTCCTCCCTTCTCCCTTTCCTTCTTAAAATCATACTTTGAAAGTGAAATGGCATCTGCTTCAGGAAGGATGCCCATATAGTAAGCAGCCGGGATGAAACCCATTTGAAAAATACCTTTTCTTATGGCTTCGGGTTGCTCAAAGGCAGCCATCACCTCTGGCCCACCCACCCAATTGATCTTTATATCTTTTACATCGGCATTTATCCTGTCTATCCATACTGGGATCATGGCACAGAGACGATGGTTTTTGGGTAGAAAAGAGAC
>CAYMTD010000427.1:0-2648 GCA_964393245.1 uncultured Syntrophaceae bacterium | reverse complement strand
TTTATCTCTAACATCTTGAAACCCATTGGTGTCATGCTGAACTTGGTTCAGCATCCCGATTTGTCCACTGGCTGAGATCCTGAAACAACCCATGAAACGAGTTCAGGGCATGGTTCAGGATGACATGTCCCGGAAATTTCAAATATGTTTGGCTAGAATTTATTTGGGATTTGGGATTTGGAATTTGGTTATTGGAGTTCATAGTTTCCCGCTTAACGGCGGGATTTTTGGTTCAATTGTTTTACCACTTCATTTAGAATCGCTTCAGAGACTTCCTCTTTTGACATCAAGGGAAGGTCCTTGATCTCTCCGGTTCGAAAGAGAATCTTGACCTGATTGGTCTCCTGTCCAAAACCTGCCCCGGGCTTTGTGACATCGTTAACCACGATTAAATCGAGATTTTTCTCTTTCAATTTTTTTTGGGCGTTCGCAACAAGGTTTTCCGTCTCGGCTGCAAACCCAACCAGAATGGCCTCCTTTTTCTTCTTTCCAATCTCACCGAGTATATCTTCTGTCTTTTCCAACACCAAAGATGAAGGGGCTCTGGCCTTTTTCATTTTCTGTAAGCTCACCACTTTGGGGCGAAAATCGGACACAGCCGCAGCCTTGATCACAACCGAACATCCTTTCAGATGACCCAAAACGGCTTTTCTCATTTCGGCAGCCGTTCTCACAGAGACCACCTTCATATCTCTTCTTGGGATCGGGATAGACGTCGGTCCTGTAACCAAAATGACCTCCGCCCCTCTCCTCCTGGCCATTTTGGCCAAGGCATACCCCATCTTTCCTGAAGAAGGATTGGTGAGGAATCGGACAGGATCCAGCGGTTCTTGCGTGGGCCCGGCGGTGACCAAAATCTTTTGCCCCTTCAGATCTTTCTTAGAGAAGAGGTCTTCGACCTTCTCCAAAACTTCGCCCAATTCGGCCAGCCTCCCCTTACCATACCAGTGACAGGCCAACTCTCCTTCTCCAGGCTCAACGAATTGATATCCTCTGTCACGCAAGGTCTGAATATTCTTTTGAAGAGCTTTGTTCTCCCACATATTCACATTCATCGAGGGAGCGAAGACAATGGGTGCTTTGGTTGCCATCACCATGGTGGAAAGAAAATCGTCAGCGATTCCATTGGCAATCTTTCCGATGATGTTTGCGGTCGCAGGAAGAATGACGACCACCTCCGCCAGATCCGCTAATGCAATATGTCCGATTTCCTGTTCCCCGACCAACGTAAAGGAGTCTGTGACCACTGGATTTCCTGAAAGGGTTTGGAACGTCAGGGGGGTGATGAATTCTTGGGCATTTTTGGTCATCGCGACATGAACATGAGCCCCTTCTTTGACGAATAGTCGTACCAGCTCAGCCGCCTTATAGGCAGCAATTCCACCGGTGACGCCCAAAACAATCTCTTTTTCTTTTAGCATAGAACGCACACCTGTTCTTATAACTATCTGATTCTATACCATAAAAAAAGCCTGTCCACAATAGATAATTCATACGCAAAGGATTGACATTCTCACAATGCACTGTTATCTTGAGACCCTAAGGAGGGTAAGAAACCAAAAAGATGCCAGAGAGAGACCCGATCGACCTGATTAAAGAGCAACTCAATGGAATTGAGAAGCTTACCGGTCTCCATGCAGACCATGAAGCCTTCCAACAGTGGCTCACCGAAACCAAATCGATCCTGGAGAAAGCTTTTAGCTCAAAATCCATCCATTACCAAAACTTTGTTGCTCTGAAATTCCGCGAAATGAGCATCAAGGCCTTTGCCTCGCCCGAAATCGATAAGATCAATACTCAACGCTACAAAAAAGACCTTGACAACGCAAAGAACGTTCTTCAGGGTGCTCTTAAAGAGTTGACATTGGATCGTACGCTCTTCAAGAAGATTCAAACCACACCCAAAACGGTCGACGTCTCTCTCAAGGGGGACTATTTTATCTCTTCGGGAATTTCGGATCCTGAAATGGTGAAGGCGATTGAATCTGCCTTTGAAGGAAGTGGGCTTCAGCCGATATACGGTTCAGCAACCCTCTCAAAGGGGGACCTTCTCAATCAGAGGATTGACCAGATCCGGCGTGCACGGTTGGGAATCTACCCTTTAATCAGTTCCGTGAAGGGAGAGGTCCTTGTCGAAATTGGAATCGCCTTGGGTCTGGGAAAGGAAATCATCCTCCTTCATGAGAAAGGAACTCCGTTTTCAGGTCTACTCAAGCCGTTGAATCCGATCGATTACGAAAATCCCTTAGACCTCACTGAAAAATTGAAGAGAAGAATAGGGTGAGATTTGAAACCCAAGACCTTGTCCGTTAAAGTCTGTTCGTCTTGACCTTTTTGCCGTCGGAAAGACCAAAAAACCTTGACAAGGTGCGGGATTTGGGTATATAAAGATTTTTGTATACAGTATCCAAAAAAACCCAGGGAGGTGAGTCAGATGAATGATTCCAACTTATTCAAAAATATTACAGTCTTGAGTCTGGAGCAGGCCACCGTTTTGCCCTATCTGACCCTCCGCCTTGCAGAAGACGGTGCCAATGTGATCCGGTTAGAGCACCCTGTCTATGGCGATCCGAATAGAAGGGTTGGGGATAACGTATTGAACGAGGATCGGATGTTTTCGTATTACCTTTCCATCAACGCTGGGAAAA
>CAYMTD010000426.1:0-2652 GCA_964393245.1 uncultured Syntrophaceae bacterium | reverse complement strand
TTTGGTGTTGATCCACAATCTGAATGATCTTTTCCAAATCACCTAACTTTCCTCCCAAACCTTCAATGGTGATCCTCGATCCCTCCTCTCGAATGCCTAAGGCGCGGGTAAGAAACCTGACAATATCCGACTCGGTTGCGATTCCTACCAGTTTTCCATTTTCCACCACTGGAAATGACCCTATCTTCTTCTCCTGTCCAATCCTCAAAGCCTCCTCGAAAGGCATATCCGGGGTAATCGTGATCGGGTCCTTTTTCATAATTTCTTTCACTTTCATTTTTGACAAGAGGTAATTCAATTCGTGAACGCTCAATGAGGTGGCAGGAGAAGGCGAGGCTTCGAGGAGATCATGCTTAGTAATAATCCCCTTCAATTTCCCTTTGTCAACGACAGGGAGCCTTCGAATATTGTTTTGGCTCATTATCTTTTGTGCATCCAGAACTAACGTGTCACTCTCAACAGTAATTGGATTTTTTGTCATCAAATCTCTGATTCTCATAACCATCCCTCCTTTTGGCATGCGTGAAACGCGAAGCTTAAGGGTCATCAAGACGTACAAACACGTTACTCAACCTTTTTCTCCCTTCTACAATAAGATAATTATGGCCAGACCAATTATCCAGCAGTAGTATGAAAAATTGGCTATTTTTTCTATTTTACTGATTTTAATCAAAAAGGTCAACGAAAGAATTCCCACGCCAAAAGCAAACCCTGTTCCGATGAGGGTGACCCCGAGCTCCTCGATGGTACCCATCTTTCCAACCTCTAACACGGTTGCTCCCAAAATCGCCGGAATAGAGAGGAGGAAGGAAAACTTCGCAGAAAGCTCCCGATCCAGACCGGTAAGGAGTCCCGTGGATATGGTTGCTCCTGACCTGGAGATTCCGGGAATGATGGCCATCCCCTGGGCAATTCCGATAAGGATGGAATCGAACCACCTCATCTGCATGATGTCCCTTCCCTCTTTTTTGGTCCAGCGGGTCACCCAGAGAAAGAAACCGGTGATCAGAAGCATCCCTCCTACAAGTCTCGGCTGGGAGAAGAAAGATTCAAACCAATCCTTAAAGAGAAAGCCCATGAGACCGGCGGGGATGGTAGCCAGTATGATCCAGAGAAGGAGCCTTATCCCCTGCTGGCCTTTTCCTCTTCCCTTGAAAGCTATTCGAATCCCTTGAATAACCTCCAGAATATCTTTCCAGAAGTAGACCACTACGGCGAAGAGGGTTCCTAAGTGAAGCATGACATCGAAGAAGATAGGAGGCTCCCTCAGGCCAAAGAGGGATTGGAGGAAAACCAGATGCCCTGAGCTGCTGACGGGCAGAAATTCTGTGATCCCCTGGACGATTCCGAGAATGATGGCCTGGAATATATCGATCTTTGTTCTCCCTTCCTGCTGGGTCAAGCGCCCAAACCGGTAACGCAATATGAGATGTCGAATGTCAAATCCCAAAGCTCAAATGTCAAATCAAATCCAAATCACAAAGGAGATGCCGAAACAAGTTCGGCATGACAAGCGTGTCATTCTGAACTCGTTTCAGAATCTGATTTTGAACTTTGGCATTCATTTGACATTTGCCTGCCTGCCGGTAGGCAGGGATTTCGTGCTTCGAAATTTGCTGATCTACTTCAAGTTTGAGACCGCTTCCTGCACTTTTCTCTCGATAAGCTCCTTGATCTCTTGAAGCCTCTTTTCAGTGAGGGCCTCGAACCGGAGCACCAAAACCGGTTGCGTATTCGATGCCCTGACCAATCCCCACCCATCTCCAAACTGGACTCTCACACCATCCACATCGATGATGGAAAAACTTTCTCTGAGCTCCTCCTTTACTTTTTCAACAACCCTAAATTTGATCTCATCCGCACAATCGACTCGAATCTCCGGAGTGATAAAAGTTTTTGGAACATCTTCCAAAAGTTGTGACAGTTTCTTATCTGTTTTGGACAGGAGGTCAATCAAGCGGCACGAGGCATAGATCGCATCGTCATACCCAAAATATCGGTCGGCAAAGAAGATGTGGCCGCTCATCTCTCCACCCAGTGCGGCTTTCTCTTCCTTCATCTTCTCCTTGATCAGAGAATGGCCTGTCCTCCACATAATGGCACGACCACCATGTTTCTCAATATCTGCGAACAAGTTCTGGGAACATTTCACCTCTGCCACAAAAGTTGCCTCTTTCCTATGTTTCAATATCTCTCTGGAAAAGAGAATCATCAACTGATCTCCCCAGATGATGTTCCCCTGGTCATCGACAACCCCTATGCGGTCTGCGTCCCCATCGTAACCGATTCCGACATCAGCCCCCATCTTCTTCACTCGGTCGATCAGATCCTTCAGATTTGCAGGAATAGTCGGGTCCGGGAAGTGATTTGGAAATCGACCATCAAGGTCACAATAGAGTTCTTCCACCTCGCAACCCAACTCTCTCAGAAGGGAGCCTGCCACAATCCCGGCAGTTCCATTTCCAGCATCAATGACCACCTTCAGCCTCTTGTCAAATCTAATGTTCTTTTTGATATAGTCTTGGTAAGCCGGGATGATTTCGACTTTCGTTACCTTTCCTTTGCCGGAGGCAAAATCTCCCTGCTCAACTAAACGTCCCAGTTTTTGGATCTCTTCGCCAAAGATGGTGCTCTTGCCCACAGAGACTTTGA
>CAYMTD010000425.1:0-2657 GCA_964393245.1 uncultured Syntrophaceae bacterium | reverse complement strand
GAAAGGATATCAAAAGCCCAATGTTCCGCTTTCCCATTTTCATTCTCCTTTTCATCCTTTCTCTCTCCTTATCTTGCTCTACTCCATCTTGGTTTCCAATCAAATCAGGGCCTCCCCATAAGGCGAAAATGAAGGAATTATTGAACAAAGAGGTTGTCATCATCGATGGGGAGGAGTATGTCAAAGTCACCAACCCTGAGGCGTCTAAGGGAACGGGCCAATCCCGTTACCTCTATATTCCTGTCGATGAATATCTCTCGAGAGCTGAGGCGTTTGTTACTCCCGTTTCTCCTTCGGAGGTAGCGACCAAGGGAGCCTCCCCCTCAGTTTCCCAAAGTTTACCAATTGCCGTTGAGAAAGAGGTTTTCGCTGTCCCTCAGTCATCATTCACCACGCAGGAACCCAAAAGAAGGGTGGTCTTGACCTATTTTGATGACCCATCAACTCAAGCCGACGAATCTTACGGAGACTGGATGGCTGAAAAACTGGCCCAGGATGTTAGCCAGAGATCTCAACGAATCCTCTTTGTCGATTATCAACGGGTAAAAGAGCTTCTTGAAAAAGAAGGCTATGCTTCATCCGAGCTCGAAACTCCCAAAGTCCTGCGCCTGCTGGACCGGGCGTTTGGCATTCACGCCATGGTGCTGGGACGCCTCTCCGGACCCTATGTCTTCACGACGAAGACGATAAAAGAGCGAGAGGAAACGTCGAAAGCCATTCTTAAGGTTGAACTGAGCATTGTCGATACCCTCTCGGGAAAAACCCTCAAAACCCTTTCGGCCACAAATCCCATCATCGCTTCGAGGGAGAAGGGAACCTACTCTGAGGAGAAAGCAAAGATAAAAGCCATCGACCTTGCGATCAGCGATCTCGGCAAGGCCTTGGCGCGGGAGCTGGACAGCCTCAATTGGTATTGCCGAGTGGCCAACATGGAGGGTGAGGATATCTACATCAATGCCGGAAGATTGACCGGTTTGAGGATCGGAGACGTGATGGAGGTCTTTCGGTCGGGCGACCTTCATGAAGAGAAGGGACAAAAGAGCAAGATTCGCATTTCAGGCTTTTTGGGAATCGATGCCTCCATGGGCCGGCTGATCGAAGGAAAGAAACCCGACGTGAACGATATGTTGAGATTTGCCAAAGACAAAGGCACGTAAATTCCTGTTCCTGGCTATCCCTTCTCGAAAACAGATACCTTTCAATTAGCCATGCGGGAAAATCTTTTTGGGGGGACAATTATGAGGAAGGGGGATAACATGTTTAAGATTGGTGACAAGGCGGTTTATCCAGGTCATGGCGTAGGGGTCATTGACGCCATTGAATCCAAGCGGATCTCGGGGAAGGAACACACCTTCTACATCCTTCGTATTTTAGAAAATGGGATGACCATCATGATTCCCAGAGACAATGTTGAAGCCGTCAGATTAAGGGAAGTGATCCGCAAGATCGATGTTTCAAAAGTCATCCACATCCTAAAGGACCGGGATGTCACCGTGGATAATCAGACCTGGAATCGAAGATACCGGGAGTATATGGAAAAAATCAATACGGGATCGATCTATGAAATCGCAGAAGTCCTCCGGGACCTCCATCTCCTGAAGGCCGACAAAGAACTCTCCTTCGGGGAGAGGAAAATCATGGATATGGCTAAGAACTTTCTGGTCAAGGAGTTGGCTATCGCACGAGATGTGAAGGAATCGGATATCCTGAAGGAGATCAATACGATCTTCCGGTCGTAGAAGATCCATCCCCTTTGTTCCCTGTCATCTTTTCACGAAAGCATCCTTTTATAGAATTCATGGAAAGGAGGTGAACGGAATGGGTTCATGGATTCTTCGTTCTCTGTTGCTTCTCATTTGCGGTATCAGCGGGTACTACTTGGTAACACCTTTTTCCCCTCACCCTCTCGTAGGATGGGGAGGAGTTCTCGGCGGACTCCTTGTGGCTGGTCTCGCCCTATGGATGGAGGGGCGGATGAAAAGGGTCCCTTTGAGGAATCTCTTGGGAAGCTTTGTTGGATTGGTTCTCGGCATTATGGTTGCCAATCTCATTTCTAACGCCCTATTCCCCAATCTTTTCAGCAACCAACAAAGTATTTTTGCGCTCTATGGCCTCCTCTACGCAATCTGCGGATATATCGGCATCCGGATTGGCTTCAAGAAAGGAGACGAATTTCAGATGCCGGGATGGAAACCCTTTTCAAAAAACCTGCCCCGAGGGGGAATCTCCAAGATTCTGGATACCAGCGTCATCATCGATGGCCGAATCGCTGATATCACCGAGACCGGTTTTGTGGAGGGTCCTCTCCTCATTCCTCAATTCGTCCTCAGTGAACTGCAGCATATTGCCGATTCCTCTGATCCGGTCAAACGAACCAGGGGGAAAAGGGGGTTGGAGGTCCTCCACCACATCCAGAAACAGGTGAATGTGGATGTGAGGATTGTCGATACGGATTATCCCGCGGTCAAAGAAGTTGATTCCAAATTGATCGAATTGGGCAAGGAGGTGCGCGGAAAGATCCTCACCAACGATTCCAATCTCAATAAGGTGGCCGAGCTCCAGGGTGTTGAGGTGTTGAACATTAACGAATTAGCCAATGCCCTAAAACCCGTCGTTCTTCCAGGAGAAGAAATGAACGTGAAGATTCTCAAGGAAGG
>CAYMTD010000424.1:0-2660 GCA_964393245.1 uncultured Syntrophaceae bacterium | reverse complement strand
CTTTGTTGGAGATCCTATCCTGGAGCATCAGGAGGGGACGAAGTTGGCCAAAGAGGTTTATGTGACCACCCCGGCAAAAGATATGGATATTGTGGTGGTCAATGCTTTTTCAAAACCGAATGAGTGTGCGATTGCTCCCTTCATTGGGATTCCCTCTTTAAAGGAAGAAGGGGGAGACCTGGTCATCATTTCGAACGAACCTGCAGGACAGGTGGTCCATTATCTCTTTGGAGAATTTGGAAGATGTGGGGAGGGGAAGCTTCAACTTCCTCAACCCTTGCCAACGAAGGTAAAACGTTTTGTCGTCCTCTCACCCTTTAAAGATCATGTGGGAGCCTGTTTCTTCGGAAAAGTCCCCTCGATCCTCTGGGCCAAGACATGGGAGGAGGCGTTAGAGCTTCTAAGAGCCGAGTGGGGAGAGGAAGCCAACGTCGCGGTCTATCCAGACGGAACGATACAATACTTGAGATAGGGAGAAGGAGAGACACGGAGATAGGGGGATGAGGAGATACTTAGTAATTAATGATCAATAACGAATAACCTATAACCTATAGTCTACTGGGGATTAAAGGAGTAATCATGGCTGTCATATTCAAGAACGGAAATGTCATTGTGGGGACCGGAGAGGTAATCAAAAACGGAACGGTCATTACCGATGACAACATCATCACCTTTGTGGCAGCAACGAAAAAAATTATACCTTCGAAGAAGGACACCCTCTTTGATATTTCAGGAAAGACAATTCTTCCTGGTTTGATTGATGCTCATGTTCATCTCTGCTTAGATGGAAGCCCGGACCCGATAACTTCTCTTTTAAAGGATTCTGTTCCACAGATTACTTTAAAGGCTGCCGATCATGCACGACGGACTTTAGACGCTGGAGTAACAACCATTAGGGATATGGGGGGAAGAGACTATGTTGACCTTGCCATTCGGGATGGGATTGAGTCAGGACTCCTTCAGGGACCGAGGATGATCTGTAGTGGCAGACTGGTCTGTATGACAGGAGGCCACGGATGGCAGTTCGGTCGGGAAGCGAGTGGGACAGATGGCGTTCGAGAGGCAGTAAGGGAACAATTGAAAATGGGCGTGAACTTTATCAAGTTGATCGCTACCGGAGGGGTCATGACAAAGGGCGTGGACCCCGGTGCAACCCAATTTACCCTGGAAGAATTGATGGCAGGTGTGGAAGAAGCGAGAAAGGCAGGGCAACGGACGGCCACTCATGCACAGGGTACTGATGGGATTAAGAATTCTCTTTGGGCAGGGGTCAATTCTATTGAGCATGGGTTCTTCTTAGATGATGAGGCGATTGAATTGATGTTGGAGATGAACGCCTATCTCGTGCCCACTCTCAGCGCTCCCTATCAAATTATTAGAGGGGGAGTAAAGGGAGGTGTTCCCCGGTATGCTGTGGAGAAATCGAAGGCGGTCATGAGAAGCCATCTCCAGAGCGTTCGAAGAGCGTATAAGGCGAAGATTCCTATTGCTATGGGCACGGATGCTGGGACTCCGTTCAATTGTCACGGCGAGAATTTGAAAGAGATGGAATTGCTCGTTAAAGCAGGAATGACCCCAATGGAAGCTGTAGTGGCAACCACTAAAACCGCTTCAGAGGTTCTGGGTCTGGAGAAGAAAATCGGGACCCTTAAAAAGGGAAAGTTGGCAGACCTGATTGTCGTGGATGGGAATCCTCTCGATGATATCAGCCTCTTGCAGAAAAGGGACAAGATGCTGGCCATCATGAAGGAGGGTTGTTTTTATAAAAACCAATTATAGTGCGTTCATTCTTGCTTGACTAATACAAACGAAATAGATAAATTCACATCAAATGTAGGATGTGTTCTCCGAACGTACCATCATGGTGAGCCTGTCGAACCATTAAAGGCGTGATCGGGGATCACGCCCTACGGAATCTTCTATCTCGTCATTCTGAATTTGGTTTAGAATCTATAAAGGAGACCCTGAAACGAGTTCAGGGGGGTGTAGCGTGATTTATACCATGGATTTATTTTCTCGGTGAGTTCTAATGATGAAAAGGAGGTGATGAAAATTTTTTCTAGAATTAAGCAAAATCTTATTAATAAGGAGGGATGAAGGATGAAATCTAAAACTTTATTCAAGGAATTGATTGTTTTGTTGTTTGCCATCATTTGTCTTTTTGGCATCATGCCCCTTCAGTCATGGGCCCAAATCAAGGAGCTCAGAATCGGCATCGGGATTGACGCCGATACCTTGAACCCGCAGGAGCAAACTACGTCTCTGCCCATAAACATGTGCGAATTGATTTACGACACCCCTTTTTATCAGACCCCTGACGCGAAACTGGAGCCGCGCCTGGCAACCAAGTATAAGGTCTCAACAGATGGCTTGACCTACACAATTTATTTAAGGAAGGGCGTCAAGTTCAGTGACGGCACCCCGTTTGACGCCAAAGTGCTTAAGCTGACCTTTGACCGTGCCCTTGACCCAAAGTTGAGAGTTCCCCTCCGTTTCCAGATAGTTATGATCAAGGAGGTGACGATCGTTGATGACTACACCCTCCAAATCCAACTCAAATACCCGTTCGTACCTTTCGCTCCGACGCTCTCTAATGTGATCTCTAGCCCCATCTCCCCAGCAGCCATTGAGAAGTACGGTGAGGGTGTTCGGGAAAATCC
>CAYMTD010000423.1:0-2669 GCA_964393245.1 uncultured Syntrophaceae bacterium | reverse complement strand
AGGTGAAATAAGCCCAGAGGAGCGTGAAGGTGAGAAGGAGCAATGACATATTATTGAAATGATAAGGGGTGAGATATTTTTCGAGATGATAGACCCAGCGGAAGATCACGGAAACGATGATGATCGTTGCGATTCCTGAAAAGATAGCGCCCGTGACGAAATAGGGGGCAAAGATCGTGCTATGCCACATGGGCTGGGTCTGCATCCCGAATACCCAGGAGACCACGGTATGGACACTTACGGCAAGAGGAATAACGGCCACGCAAAGGAAGGCAATCACCTTGCCTATTGTCCGCCATTGCCTCTCCGTCCCTGCCCACCCGAGGGAGAGAGGTTTGTAAACCCATTTTCTCCAGGGGAAGTGTTCTCTAAGAAAGCCGATATCCGGAATCAGGAGGACATAGAGGAAAATGGTGCTCCCCAATAGATAAGTCATAATGCAGGTAAAATCCCACAGGAGTGGCGATTTGAACTGGGCATGGAGAGCCACCCAGTAGAATCGCACCGATCGACCTAAATCGAAGAGGATGTTCGTCGGTCCTGCAGCGAGAGCAAAGACAGTGACCGCCTCAGCAATTCGACCGAAAGGGGTTCCCCACCGGGCATGGGTGATTCGCAATACAGCAGAGACTAATGCCCCGGCATGACTAATCCCTATGAAGAAGACGAAGTTGACTAGGTAGAAGGCCCAGGAGACGGGATGACCCATTCCTGTCACTCCCAGACCTCGATCGTACTGCCAACCGAAAGCAAAAAAGGACCAGAAGAAGATGATGGCAAGAGGAATTACCGTGATCCAAAAACGCCATCCAGCGCGAGTCAAGGGGTCTATGATTGGATGATATTTACGGGCAATGGTTTCAGGATCCATCTTGCCATTCCCCTTCTTTGAGATAAAAGACTTTTGGTTCGGTCCCCAAATCCTCGAGGAGTCGAAAGGCTCGCCGGCTCCTGGAGAGTTTTGAAACTCGGCTCTTGGGATCATTGAGGTCTCCAAAATAGAGGGCCTCGCTCGGACAGGTTTCAACGCAGGCCGGAGTCACTTCACCATCACGAATTCTTCGTTTCTCCTTTTTCGCTTTCTCCTTTGCTCTCCGAATCCTCTGAATGCAAAAATTACATTTTTCGGTGATGCCTTTTCTCCTGCGGTACACATCGGGATTCAATCCCCTTTTATATTCCTCAGGCCATGAAGGGGCGTACCAGTTGAAATACCGGACCGTATATGGGCAATTGGAGATACACATTCGAACCCCTATGCATCGGGGATAGACCTGGGCCACAATCCCTTCAGGGTTAAGGTAAGTGGCTGCAACGGGACAGACTTTCGTGCAAGGGGGGTGGTCACAGTGCATGCACGGCATGGGAAGGAAGTGCATCTCCACATCGGGATAAGTCCCTTTGACTTCGGAGACGAGGTTCATCCAGAATTTTGCCCTCCCCAACTTCGCCTGCTTCTCTCCGACAAAGGGAATATTATTCTCCTGCCGGCAGGCCACCACACAAGCCTGACAGCCCGTGCATTTATCCAGATCAATCACCATTCCCCAGCGATACATTCTCTTACCCCTTTTTAATAAACTCCCCCTTTGGAAAAGGGGGATGGAGGGGGATTTTACAAATTACAAATTATCCCAGATCTTTTCCATTACTCCGTTCAAATTCTCGAAGACCTCTCGGTATGAAAATCTGAAAACCCTCAACCCAGAACTTTTCAAGAAGTCGTCTCTTGCCACATCTTTTTGCTTGGCCTCATCACTATAATCCTGAGCTCCATCGATCTCGATAATAAGATTTGCCCTGGGACAGTAAAAATCGACAATAAAATTTCCTATAATTTTCTGCCGATAAAATTGATAACCTTTCATCTGTCTGTCTCTGACCTTCGCCCACAATAATTTTTCTGCATCTGTCATATTCCTTCTAAGTTCCCTGGAATACTCCTTCAATGATTTGTTATATGGGAGCATCTTATTTTTTGTCAAATCCCCCCTCACCCCCCCTTTGCTAAAGGGGGGGAAAGGGAAGTTAAACTTTATAAACCTTCACCCTCGTTGAGTAGTGAGACGCAAACCCTCCCAGATAGTCATATTCCCTTACAAGGAGATCATTCGGATTAATTCCTCTCCCTTTAGCCCAGCGGCCATAGGCCTTGTGTCCCTGACCGTATGGAATATGGATACATTTTGAATCGACTCCAGCAAAAAGCCTCGCCTTTCCTTTCAACTTTCCTGTTTTCGATTCTACCCAGATTGGATCTCCATCCTTGATTCCCATCGATACAGCAATCTCAGGGTTGATTTCAACCCAGGAATCCCATCTCTCCTTCAGATGGGGGCCAAAGATTTCCTGAAGGAAGGGCTCATTAGCTCCTCTCCCCTCTGCCGTCGTCATCAATTTGTAGTGAATTAAATGAAAAGGATACTCTTTCTCTTCCCCAACGGAACGGGGCTTTTCAAAATGAGGAAGGAAAACTTTATCTCCTCTTGCCTCAATCTTTAATTCCTTAAGGATTTGATCCAGTCCCTTGGAACTCTTTTTTGATGGATCTCTCAGCCCTTGCTCCATCGCAAGGGAATAGAACTCAAATTTTCCTGAAGGCGTCTTGAATCTTTTTCTCCATTCACCAAAGGGATAAAAAGAATCCCACCAGCCCCCTCGATCGATCA
>CAYMTD010000422.1:0-2672 GCA_964393245.1 uncultured Syntrophaceae bacterium | reverse complement strand
GAAAAGATGGGTCCGGATTAGGCCTTCTCTAAAATGATCTTCGTCCCATCTTTGACCTTCAAAAAGACCTTGGGGTCGGACAGGACTTTTCCAATAATATTCACGGCGCTGGCAGCTCGGATCTCGTCTCCACGGCTGGCTGGTGTGGGACCAAAGAAAATGCAAAACGCGGTCCCCGGAGGCCAATATCCTAATTCACCCGAGGAGACCACTTCCCTTGCCCCTATCTCCTGGCCGGCCTTTACTGGAATCGAGAAATAAATCTCTTCTCCCCAGAGATTGACTCTGGCTTGGATGGGAAGCGCCTCCCAGATCAGTTGAGCCGTTTTCGATTCATTCAACTGGGCTTCCACCTTCAGATCACTGACGAGAATTCGGATCTTCTTTTCCATCCTCTGCTCCTTTTGCTTCAAGGGGATCGAACTCTTCATAGAGGCCATCACGCTCTGCTTCGGCTGACAGGTGATTCGGGTAGAAGAGGATATCCCGATCCATCCTCCCAGCTTCGCCCTTCAACGAAAGGAATCGATGGGTCTGAATCCTCAATATGATGAAGCTGAGGATTACAAGAACATAACTGGAAAGCTCCTTCACGACGGCGTAAAAGAAATTGGTTCTGAAACCCAGGGAAGAGTAGATTCGAACGAAAACAAATGCGGTGTTCAAAAGAAGGGCTAACGTGATAATCTGTAGCCAAAACCTTGTCTTGTGGGTATTCTGATCAAAGGAGTGGAGGCACTGGTCGTAGGTCTTTTTAAAATTCTTCCAGCTCGTCGAAATATTCTTAAGAAGTTCTTGATAGACCGTCTCATCTCCCTCGTAGATCTTCAGACGAACCTGCCGATCTCCCCGGAACAGAAGATAACGCTTCAGCAAATCCTCTCGTTCCGATAGGAAGGCCTGGTTTTTCTTGAAGCCCTGATAAAAGACGAAACCAAGGGCAATCAAGAGGAAAAGGGAGAGTCCTTCATTGAGTAAGTCAATCCACACGGCATCATCTCATCTCTACCAAAGGACATTTACATTCGATTCATCAGACTGGCCATATAACCTGCTCCAAATCCATTGTCAATGTTGACCACAGCCACTCCCGAGGCGCACGAGTTTAACATGGCGAGCAGGGCAGTGATTCCACCGAAACTGGTACCATATCCAACGCTTGTGGGAACCGCAATCACTGGACGGTCAACCAGGCCTCCCACGACACTGGGCAAGGCACCTTCCATCCCCGCCACGACAATAAGCACCCGGGCCTTCTCCAATCGCTCCCTTTCGGAGAGAAGGCGGTGAATTCCTGCGACACCCACATCGTAAAGTGTCTCCACGTGGTTTCCCATAAACTGAGCGGTGATGACCGCCTCCTCCGCGACCGGAATATCGGTCGTCCCTGCCGTGATGACCAGGATCGTCCCCTTCCCTTGGTTTTTCACAGGATGAATGAGATAGGTAAGGACTCTTGATACGGGATGATAGTGGCTTTTCGGAAAAACTCTTAGAATAGCCTTTGCTTTTTTTTCGTCCAAACGGGTGATCAGGACATTCTGGCCCCTTCGTTTCATCTCTTTGATGATCAAAAGAATCTGGTTAGACGACTTTCCCTCCCCCCAGATGACTTCGGGGAATCCCTTTCGAAGGCTTCGATGATGATCAATCCTGGCATAACCTAAGTCTTCAAAAGGTAGAGATTTTAATCGGGCGATCGCCTCGTCAATAGAAGTCTTCCCTGACTTTACCTTTTCTAAGAGCTCTTCCAATTTTCGAGGATTCATTCTTCAAATCCGTTACGTTCTCTTGCCTTTTTGGGGGCCGGGATGAATCACACGTAGGTATTCAAAAATGTAATAGGGATAACGAAAATTTTCCCTTCTTTGATTCAATTCTATTCAGTCTTCTGTTGAAAAGTCAAGAAAAACTCTTGTCTTTCCCAATACCTTGACAAAGGATATCAAAAAGGATAGGCTCGCTTTATCCCTTTCGAAATTGATTTTGATAGCTCATCATACCGGGAGGTTAGATGAACCGGACAGGAATTGTGAAGGACCAGCGATATCTCGAGCACGTCATGGACCGGGGACATCCTGAAAGTCCAGAACGACTGAAGGTCATGTACGAAATGCTCGAAGAGAAGGAGATGAAGGGTCTTTTTGAGTTGGTGGCGCCTCGGGCCGCTACGCGCGAAGAACTGGAGATGAACCACACTCCTAAATACATCGATCTGATCGCCTCCACCGCTGGGAAGCCTTACTTTCGACTCGACATGGACACCTCCACCAGCGCGAAGTCGTATGAGGCTGCTCTCTTTGCAGCCGGAGGTCTGTTGGAGCTGATCAGGACTGTGATGGGGGGAAAACTGAACAATGGTTTTGCCATGGTGAGACCGCCCGGCCATCATGCTGAGCGAGACCGAGCCATGGGATTCTGCCTTTTCAATAACGTGGCCATCGGTGCCCATTATGCCCTAAAGAATTTCTCTCTCGAAAGAATCTTAATCGTGGATTGGGATGTCCATCATGGGAATGGCACCCAGAACTCTTTCTACGAGGACCAGCGAGTCCTCTATTTTTCCACGCATCGCTTTGGCTTTTTCTATCCGGGAACAGGGGCGGCTACGGACGTCGGAAGGGGAAAGGGAGAAGGTTTCAATGTGAACATCCCCCTTTCCACTGGAGGCA
>CAYMTD010000421.1:0-2673 GCA_964393245.1 uncultured Syntrophaceae bacterium | reverse complement strand
TTTGTTAGCCTTGCCAAAAACCACATTACCATCCGTGACATTTATGATATCCTCCGCTATACTCTCTGGAGCCGAAAGAACCCTGGGAAGTTGGGAGGGAAGGCCGCTGGCATGATTTTGGCCGAAAAGATTCTCCTGCCGGGTCTCGAACAAAGAGATCCGGAACTGGAGGAGCATATCAGGGTCCCGGAGACATGGTTTCTGAATTCTGGGGTCTTTTCAGAATTCGTAGACCGAAACAATCTCCAGCAGTTCCACACACACAAATATAAGGACAGAGAGACCATTGAGACGGAATATCTGGATATCGAGGAGAAGTTTAGGTTTGCCAACTTCGCTCCGGAGGTAATCCAAGATTTCCGAAAGATTTTGGAAGAGATCGGCGAACATCCCATCATTATTCGATCCTCCAGCATGTTGGAGGATAGCTTCGGTCTGGCCTTTTCTGGAAAGTACCTCTCTGTCTTTCTGACAAACTTAGGAGATATAGAGACCCGTCTCAGAAATTTTATCGCTGGGCTTAAACGGGTATTCGTCAGTACGTATGGACCAGATCCTATCCTCTACCGCGCGGACCATGGACTGTTGGATTACGATGAGCGAATGGCCATGGTCGTCCAGAAGGTGGTCGGCCGACGCTTTGGAGACTACTTTTTCCCCTTTGCTTCTGGAGTGATGTTCTCCCGCAATGTCTACGCCTGGAATCCAAAGATCAAAAAGGACCAGGGATTGGTGAGGCTGGTCTTCGGCTTGGGGACTCGCGCAGTGGACCGTGTCGGCTCTGACTATCCCCGGATGATTCCGCTGAGCCACCCTGAATTGCGACCAGAAGCCACTGCTTCGCAGATCAAAAAGTACTCCCAGAAACAGGTGGACCTCCTCAATCTGAAGCAGGGGCAAATGGAGACGGTGGATTTTCGAACATTAAGTGCTGGTGTGAACCACCCAGATCTTTTCTATGCTGTTTCAGTCCAAAAGGATGGCCATCTGGCTCCGCCTCTGTTTAAAACTCAGCCTCTCAAGGGAGAGGAGCTTTGTTTGACCTTTGAAAACCTGTTGACTAAAACCAATTTTGTCCCTCTCGCCAAGAAGATCCTTTCGAGAGTTGAAGCCGCCTACGGGCGTCCTGTGGATATCGAGTTTGCATGGGACGATAACAAATTCTATCTCTTACAATGTCGATCCCTTTCTGTAAGAAAAGAGGTCGATCAGGTTCTCATTCCAGAACAGATTCCGGGGGAAAAAATCTTATTCATCACCAACGCGGGGCTTTCCAACAGTATCGTTCATAACATCGAATATATTGTTTATGTCGATCCGAGAGCTTATGATACCCTGAAGACCTACGAAGAAAAGTTGAAAATCGCCAGCGTCGTGAACCTATTGAATAAACACCTGGCTCAAAAGTATTTCGCCCTGATGGGTCCTGGCCGTTGGGGAAGCAACGATATCAACTTAGGCGTCCGAGTCACCTATGCCAATATCAATAAGGCGAAGATTCTGATGGAGATATCCTTTGCAAAAGAGGGATATACGCCGGAAGTCTCTTATGGGACGCATTTTTTTCAAGATCTCGTCGAGGCTGACATTGTGATCGTCCCCCTCTTCCCGGATGACCCGAACGCCCTTTTCAACGAAGCCTTTCTTTTAGGTTCTGAAAACGTCCTCTGTGGTATCGCTCCAGAGTTTAAAGGTTGCAAAGACGTTGTTCGGGTAATTCATGTCCCCTCGGTACGAAGCAACGAGTTTCTGCATGTCTACATGGATGTGTTAAACCAGAAGGGCATAGGATTCTTTGGACCCAGGCAGGGAAACGGCAAGGTTTAAGGATAATCTTCCCGGAAAAAATACTTCTTAATATTGAACATCGGTCCGCTCATACGACGACCTCTCGAAGACGAAGGCGTCAGAGAAACCTGGCGCCTTTTTCATTAGAACTGGAACGGAAAACTGGCAAATCCCTTTCCAAATGAATCTTTTTTGTATATGATTAGGACAAGCGGGAAGAGGTGCGTTTGATGAACGGAATCTCAAACATCAATGCCAGCGAGGTCAATGCCCTCCTGGAGATCAGCAAGGCCATCACCTCCGGTCTCTATCTCGAAGATGTGCTCCGGCTGATCGTCACGGTGACCGCCAAGGTGATGGATTCGAAGATCTGTTCCCTCTGGATTCTTGACGAAAAGGACCAGAAACTCAAATTGAAAGCCACCCAGAGCATAAGCGAGGAATATCTGAAAGAGAGAAGCCTTGGACTCGGAGAGGGGGTCGTGGGCATCGTCGCTCTTCAAAATCGTCCAATGGCCATTCTCGATGTTCTCAAGGAGCCTCTTTACAAAGAGAAGGAGCTGGCCAAGAGGGAAGGCCTCATTTCCATGCTCAGCGTGCCCATGTCGATGAAGGACAAAGTCATCGGCGTCATCAACTGCTATACCTCCTATCCTCATCCCTTCTCAAAGACAGAGGAAGAGATGCTCACCACGGTCGCCAATCAGGCGGCGATCTGCATCGAGAATTCGGGTCTGATGGAGACCCTCGATATCGATGAAATCCTCCACCTTGTCCTCGAAGGTGTGACGAAGAATATCGGGTTTGACCGTGCCCGCCTCTACCTGGTCAATGAAAAGAGAAATGTCCTGGAATGCAAGATGGCTGTGGGTGTCGATGAAGAGG
>CAYMTD010000420.1:0-2687 GCA_964393245.1 uncultured Syntrophaceae bacterium | reverse complement strand
CGAACGGGCAGCGATTTGCGATGCCGGAGGCCGCGGTAGGAACCGATATCCATCAATCGCTTGATATTGGTGCCCACCTCCCGTCTGAGATCACCTTCCACCTTAAACTCCTGTTCAATGATGTCCCGGATGCGAACCACTTCTGGTTCCGTCAATTTGCTCACCTTCGTATCTTTGTTAATATTGGCCTTTTCAAGAATTTTGTTGGAAGAAGGTCTTCCGATCCCGTAGATATAGGTGAGGGCGATTTCAACCCTTTTATCCTTTGGAAGATCAATCCCTGCAATGCGTGCCATAACTTAACTCCTTGTTTGGAGAGCGCTTCGCTTGAGGATCGCTACGCTTAAGGTATGAGGCACAATCTTCTTAACCTCCAACCTCAAGTCCCGCTCTTGTGGGACGCTCCTCTACCCTGTCTCAGCCTTGTCTCTGTTTGTGTTTGGGGTTTTCGCAGATGACCCGGATGACCCCTTTCCGTTTGACGATTTTACATTTGTCACAGATTTTCTTAATCGAGGCTCTAACTTTCACGCGCTTATCCTGTTCCCCCCATCCTCCCTTTGCTAAAGGGAGGGGAGATGGGATGCCTATTTCTCCCGGAAAATAATTCTTCCCCGAGTGAGGTCATAAGGGGAGAGCTCCACCGTCACTTTATCCCCGGGGAGGATCTTAATAAAGTGCATTCTCATCTTTCCAGAGATATGAGCCAACACCTTATGCCCATTCTCCAGTTCCACTCGGAACATAGCGTTGGGAAGGGTCTCCAGAACCTTCCCTTCCACCTGAATCGCTTCTTCTTTCGGCATAAAGGACCCGAATGCTATCTATGAGCGGCGCCCTGTGTCGATCTGGTCAACGATTCGCTCAAAAATTTGATTCTGCTCACCTATTCCCGAAATGGAACGAAGTTTCTTCTTCTCCTGGTAATACTGAATGAGGGGAGCGGTCTGCTTCTGGTACTCTTTCAACCGTGTCCGGATGGTTTCTTCTTGATCGTCATCTCTTTGATAGAGAGAGCCACCGCACCGATCACATATCCCTTCCCTCTTGGGGGGATGGAAGATCAGGTGAAACATGGTTCCACAATTCTTACAGGTCCTTCGGCCGGTGAGACGCCGGACCAACTCTTCATCATCTACTTCGATATTGATGACATGGTCGATCGTCTTCCCCATCTTGGCGAGGATAGGCTGAAGGGCCTCTGCCTGGGTAATAGTCCTCGGAAATCCATCGAGGATGAATCCTGGGCGACAGTCCGAATTTTTCAGGCGTTCCTCAATAATTCCCATAACCAATTCATCCGGCACCAGCTTTCCTTGATCCATGAATTCTTTGGCCTTCGTCCCCAAAGGGGTCTTCTCCTTCACCGCCGCCCTAAGAATGTCCCCTGTTGAAACCTGGGGGATGTGGAAGCGATCAACAATCATCTGTGCCTGCGTCCCTTTTCCGGCCCCCGGAGGTCCCAATAAAATCAAATTCATTAAGAACTCCGTATAGGTCAAATTCCAATCACCAAATCTGAAGCTCCAAATAATATCCAATCACCAAATTCCATTTACCAAGTACCAAGACATTTTGAGTCTTTTGAAAAAATTGGTCATTGAAGCTTGGTCATTATTTGGTTTTTGGTGCTTGGAATTTGGTGCTTCATTACCCCTATCCCCGTCTTCCTTTCAGCCTTCCCTTTTTCATCAACCCCTCATAGTGCCTGGTGAGCATGTGGGCCTCTATCTGTTGGACGGTATCCAATGCGACTCCAACCACTATCAGCAGGGCAGTTCCACCAAAGTAGAAGGGGACATTAAACCGTCTGATCAGGATCGTGGGCAAAACGCAGATTGCCGAGACATAGAGCGCTCCTCCAAGGGTGATCCGGGTCAAGACCTTATCAATATATTCAGCGGTCTTTTGGCCCGGCCGAAGGCCCGGGATGTATCCTCCAAACTTTTTCATATTCTCGGCCACATCGTTTGGATTGAACGTTACGGCCGTGTAGAAATAGCAGAAGAAGATGATGAAACCGACATAGAGAAGGTTATAGAGCAAGGCACCCGGTCCCATGCTGTTGAGCAGAGATTGAACCCAGGCATGTTCCTCCAGCCAAGGCTTTGGCATGAAGTTGGCAATCGTCAATGGAAACATCAAGATCGAAGAAGC
Organism: uncultured Syntrophaceae bacterium; assembly: GCA_964393245.1. Taxonomy (GTDB): domain Bacteria; phylum Desulfobacterota; class BSN033; order BSN033; family UBA1163; genus CAYMJV01. The sequence goes on along the minus strand of CAYMTD010000420.1, from coordinate 530 downwards.
AAAGATGGGAGGAATGACTCCGGACGTATTCAGTTTGAGAGGAAGATGAGTGCTCTGACCTCCGTAGACCCTCCTCCCCACAATCCGCTTGGCATATTGAACAGGGAGCCTTCGCTGACCTGTCTCAACGAAGATGATCACGGCCACCACGAAGACCATAATAAGGATCAGGACAAGAAGAGTGATAATGCTCATCTGGCCGACCGAAAACAGTTCGTAACTCTGAGCAATCGCATTGGGCATTCGAGCGACGATTCCAGCGAAGATGATCAGAGAAATCCCATTTCCAATCCCACGTTCGGTGATCCGTTCTCCCAGCCACATGATAAAGGCTGTGCCGGCGGTCAGAGTGATGACGGTCATGATTCGGAAAGACCATCCAGGGATCATTACAATCATTTCACCAGCAGCTCCCCTCATGTTTTCCAAACCGATCGCAATACCAAACCCTTGAATCATACTGAGGATGACCGTTCCGTAACGCGTATACTGGACGATCTTTTTCCGTCCGATCTCCCCTTCCTTCTGGA
>CAYMTD010000419.1:0-2696 GCA_964393245.1 uncultured Syntrophaceae bacterium | reverse complement strand
CTTCATCAGAAATATGAGCGAATGAAGAGAGAAGAGGTCCGTTTTGAAAGTTTTCAGGTGGATGACGCTCAGCTGGTCATCGCGGCCTTCGGGAGCATGGCCAGAGTCGTTAAGACCTCGGTTGAGCTGGCGAGAGAAAACGGGATGAAGGTCGGTCTCTTCCGCCCCATCACCCTTTTCCCCTTTCCGGAGAAAGCGCTTCTGGATCTCTCAAAGAGGGTCAAGCTTTTCTTGACCGTTGAATTGAACACAGGACAGATGGTGGAGGATGTCAAACTCTCGGTCGCCCGAGATGCCCAGGTCTTTTTCTATGGAAGACCCCCGGGCTCCCTCCCCTCTCCGGAAGAGGTATTGGAGGAAATTAAAAGACATTACCGATGATTCAGGGCTAAAGCCCTGAGTTACAGTATGGTTACGTAACTCAACCCTTTAGGGTTGATCGGAGGTACTATGGAACTTGTCTTTAAGCGCCCCGAATGTCTGATTGATGTCCCTTTCCATTTCTGTCCCGGATGTCACCATGGGGTTGCCCACCGCTTGGTGGCGGAGGCAATCGACTACTTTAAGATCAGAGAAAAGACGATCGGCGTGGCCTCGGTCGGATGCTCGGTCTTCATGTACGATTATTTCAATATCGACGTCCTCGAGGCACCCCATGGAAGGGCTTCTGCAGTTGCTTCCGGGGTGAAAAGGGCCAGAAAGGACCGAATCGTTTTCACCTACCAGGGAGATGGCGATCTGGCTGCCATTGGCATTGCCGAGGGTATCCACACGGCCAACCGGGGAGAAAATATCACCATCATCTTTGCCAACAACGGCATTTACGTAATGACGGGGGACAGATGGCCCCCACCACTCTGCTCGGTCAGAAGACCTCTACCAGCCCTTATGGAAGAGATTTTACGTACGATGGCTATCCCATTCGTATGGCCGAAATGTTAGCTACCCTGGAGGGAACCGCCTTTGTTGCAAGAGTGGCGGTCAATAGCCCCGCAAACCTCATGAAGGCCAAAAGAGCCATAAGAAAGGCCTTTCAGATGCAGATCGAAGAGATGGGATTCTCCTTTGTCGAGGTGCTTCTATCATGTCCCACCAACTGGGGGATGTCTCCCCTTGAGGCGAACCGGCGCGTCGAAGAAGAGATGATTCCCTATTTCCCGCTCGGAATTTTTAAGGAACGGAAGATGGCAGACTACTTATGATTGGGTTTGGTTATTGATCATTTGAGGAATTATGATTGGTGATCGTTTCTACTACGACGTCATCATTTCAGGTTTCGGGGGACAGGGGGTACTGGTTATTGGAAACCTCCTCGCTTACGCCGCCATGAAAGAAGGCAGGCATGTCACCTACCTACCCGTTTATGGTGTGGAGATGAGGGGCGGGACGGCCAATTGTACCATTGTGATCTCTTCACACGATATTGGCTCCCCCGTAGTCGGAAGACCACGCGCTGCCATTGTTATGAATCTCCCTTCTTTGATAAAATATGAACCTCTTGTTTCTCCCAAGGGACTCTTGATGGTCAATACCTCTCTTATCGATCTAAAGGAAATTTCCCGAAAAGATATCGAACTTCTTCCGGTACCGGTCAACGAGATTGCCATCGAGAATGGAAACCCAAAACTGGCAAATATGGTGGCGTTGGGAGCTTTTGTCGAAAAGACAAAGCTCGTCCGGATGGACTCTTTATTTGATTCACTGGAACAGGTACTGAACGGGCGCTATCATCATCTCATCCCGTCTAACATCAAGGCCATCGAGATTGGGGCCGAATTCGTTCGAAAATCTCATCACCAATAGCTTAAAGGGGAAGTCTATGGAAGAACAAAAAGACCGCGAAGAGGTCCGTGTTGGGGAAAGGATTAAGGGGCTGAGAGAACGAAAAGGGCTCTCGCTGAAGGAGGTGGCGGATTTAACCGGATTCTCTACCGCCCTGCTCTCTCAGATGGAAAACCATCTCGTTTCTCCGTCCCTCGGAACCATTATCAAACTGGCGAGAGCCCTGAATGTCAAAGTGGGTGACTTCCTGGGAGAGACAGCGGGAGAACCTTTTACCATCGTGAGGAAAGACGAGAGAAAAATAGTCTCCCGCTTTGCTTCAAAGGAAGGGGTAAAGTATGGCTATTCGTATGAGTCCCTGGGATTTGACAAGAAAGACCGTCACATGGAACCTTTTATCGTGACGCTGGAACCTGCGACTGTGAAGGCTGCAAAGACCTCCGTCCACGAAGGGGAAGAATTTATCTTCGTCCTTGAAGGGGAAATGGAAGTGATCTTAGGAAATCATACCGATATCCTTTACCCCGGAGATTCCATCTACTACGACTCGACGATTCCTCATAAAGTCCAGTGCCATCAGGATAAGGTAACGAGAATCCTGGCGGTGATTTATGCACCGACCACGTAAAAAAGCAAGAAGGCAGTAAGCAGAAAGCGGAAAGGAGATAAAAAAAGCTTAAGAATCTGTAGCGCCCTCATTTATTGGGGGCGATTCGAGATGACTTAGGACAAGCACCAAATGACAAGCATCAAATCCCAAACAATTTCCAATATTCAAAATTCGAAATTTCAAACTCGTTTCGGTCATTCGGTTATTGGAATTTGGAAATTGTTTGGATCTTGGGATTTGGGATTTGGAATTTGCCCCCTTATGTTCTCCCTTGCCCTTCTTCTCTCCTTGACCAACCCTACTC
>CAYMTD010000418.1:0-2697 GCA_964393245.1 uncultured Syntrophaceae bacterium | reverse complement strand
TCGTCCCCGACCCTACGGGTTCGGCGGTCAAGATGTAGTCCTCTGTCACCATCTGGAGAACCATCCTCATGCGTTCAGATAAAAAAATATTGACCATCCAACCAACCTAACAGCTTGAGATTAAGATAGACTATACACCCATCTAATCGTTTTTTTAAAATAATTATAGGGGGGCGGTTTGTCAAGAAAAAGACGGACTTTACTAATCTTCCTCTTTCTCTTTTCCTTCAATAATATCCTTTGGTTGCACGTCGACACCAAGGGGAGGGAGATAAAAATACTGCTCAAAAAAGGGGTGATATCGACTAAACCTGGAGCCTTCAGGGACCTGTTTCTTGAAAAACTGTTGGACCCCTTGGAGTTTGGCATCCAAGTTGTCAAGAAAATGGAGCAGAATGGCCTCCAGGGTCATTGGTTTTCTCGGAGAGCCCCATTGGTACTGCCCATGATGGCTGATAAGCAAATGTTTCAACTGGATGGCAAGGTCATTTGGAAAGTCTGGGAGTTGACGGATCTTATCCTCAAGCCTTTCGATTCCGAGGAGGATGTGCCCCAGCAGTCGTCCTTCATCCGAATAGTCGAAGGATCGCTGGTAAGAGAGCTCATCCACTTTGCCGAGGTCGTGAAGAATCGATGCCGTGATCAGTAGATCCAGGTTCAACCCGCTGTAATGCCCCGCGTTTATCAGTACGAGTTGGGTCACAGATAAGGTGTGCTCCAAGAGACCACCGATATAGGTGTGATGGAGATGGGTGGAGGCGGGAGCGATCTTAAACTTTTCCACAAAAGATTCGTCTTCCCAGAAGAGACGAAGAAGTTGGCTAAGACAGTGATCCTTCACCTGCTGGCCAGCCTCCGTCAGGGCCCGAAACATCCCTTCGATATCCTTTTCGGTCATGGGGAAAAAGTCAGAGAGAAGAATCTCTTCTTCTTCCATTCTTTCAATATGGGTGATATTGAGCTGAAGATGATCCTGGAAAGAGACCACCTTTCCTTTCACCTGGACAAAGTCGTCTTTCTCGAAAGATCCTGAAAGGGGATCCACGGAATTCCAGATCCTTCCCTCCATTTCTCCAGTCCGATCAACGAGAAGCAATTTCAAGTAAGCATTTCCACTCTTGGTGATGCCAAGCGATTTTTCTCTGACCAGGAAGAGGGAATCCACCGCATCATTCTCTTTGATCTCACTGAGGTAGGTTTTCATTGAACCCCTCCAAAAGTTGGAAGGCTATTTGAAATGTTCGAAGCCCAGGCGGGCGGGAGAATATTTTTCCCCATCCAGCCCAATAACATGCAGACCTTCGCTCTTAGGGACAATTTTCCCAATGTGAGTAATCGGTATCTTGAACGAGAGCGCAAGCTCTGAAACCTTCTGTCTCATTTCTGGACGAGCGGTAAAAAGGAGTTCGTAGTCCTCTCCGCCGCTGAGGGCGAATTGGTAAGGAGATTTTGAAAAAAGGTGGATCCATTTCTGGTAAAGGTTTGAGAGAGGGATTCGATCCTCCCAGATTTGAGCTCCTACCCCACTCTCCGCTAAGAGATGGTGGGCGTCAATCAAGAGGCCATCGCTCACGTCGATCATTGCTGTGGCCCCGTGATGCCTCGCGAGGGCCTGCCCAAGCTGGATTCGCGGAGATGGGGAATGATGTCTTTGGATCAGACCCCTTGGCTTCCCTTGTGGGCCGTTTTTCTGGAGGATTTTAAGTCCCAGGGCTGCATCGCCCAAAGTTCCGGAGACGAACAGATCATCTCCAACCTTCGCCCCACTGCGGAAGAGAAGGCTTCCCCTTTTTCCCTCCCCCAGAAGGCAGATGTTGACGATGATCTTTCCGGAGACAGACGTATCTCCCCCGATCAGATCGACTCCAAACCTTTTTGCCCCATCCTTCAGGCCACGGTAGAAGGAGGAGATGAAGGAAAGAGAAAGGTTTCGGGGAAGACCAAGGGAGATCAGGAAGTATTTCGGGGTCCCGCCCATGGCAGCAATGTCGCTGATGTTGACCAAAAGGGCTTTCTTACCCAGGTGGAAGGGATCGATCCAGTTCAGCTCAAAGTGAATGTCTTCGATAAGAAGGTCCGTGGTGATCAGCAGAACCTTTTTCCCGGATTCAATGACCGCCACGTCGTCTCCAATGCCTTTCAACAGGGCTGGATTGTGGGTGCAGGTCCATTTCCTGATTCGATCGATCAGGCCAAACTCACCGATCTCCCGCAGTTCCACCCAATCCTCCAAGAAAATCGCAAGGGCATAGGGCCTGCCTGCGGCAGGCAGGCATAGCGTAATTTGTCTATTCTTACCCTATGCCCTTTGCTCTTTGCGCTCTGCTTTCTTTTTCGTTAGGGCAATCTTCAACACTTCATCCATATGTTTGACCGGGAGAAAATTAATCTTCTTCCGTATGTATAAGGGAAGGTCGGCGAGATCCTTCTTGTTCAGGTAAGGAATAATGATGGTTTTGACATGGTTTCGATGGGCTGCGAGAGCCTTCTCCTTCAGTCCGCCGACGGGGAGGACCCTTCCTCTCAGGGTGATCTCGCCTGTCATGGCCAAGTCTTTTTTGACAGGCGTGCCGGAGAGGGCGGAAATAAGGGCGACGGCCATCGTGATGCCAGCCGACGGTCCATCCTTTGGAATGGCGCCCGCCGGGACATGAATGTGGATCTCCTTCCCGTTGAGATTCGCCGGCTTGATCCGGA
>CAYMTD010000417.1:0-2697 GCA_964393245.1 uncultured Syntrophaceae bacterium | reverse complement strand
GGATCAATTTGCACATCAGCGCTCTGGGGGGGAGCCTTCAGCAGATCTCTAAACGCATAGATATTCTCATCTCTGTCCACCTTGCCCCGTGGAATTTTATCGAAAAGGAGACCAACGGCTCGTTTCCACGAAGGCAGCAGATCGACGAGATTTGTGACGACGGCTCGTTTTAGACAGGTTTTTGGAAATATTTCTTTGACGTAACCGAAATTCGTATCCAGACAGATGACCGTTTCCGCACCGGAATCGTTAATCATGTACTCGATTTCAAACGAGGTATAAATAGGAGGAATGGGGATCACAACGGCGCCAATCTTTTGAATGGCAAAAAATGAAATAACCCACTGCACCGAATTTGAGATATAGAGCATCACCTTATCGCCTTCGCCAATCCCCAGCCGGGTTAGGGAGGTGGCAAAACGATCAATCAAATTCTTGAGCTTGCGATAAGAGAACTTTTCCCCGAGAAAGATAATGGCTGTCCGGTCAGGATATTTCTCACACATCCGGAAAAAGCGGGTAAAAGTCATTTCGTTTTCTAAGTCATTCATACCGTGTCAATGAAAATCGCAAAATTACCATTTTAAAGTGACCATTCGATTTAGAATTTTCTCACTACTAATCGGTCATCGGTAAATGCTAATGTTACAATGATCTTTGATTAGGCCTCAAAGGTATAATCGAGTAACTTCTCCGATCCCAGGTAAGCCTCTTTGACCCTGTCGTCATTCATCACTTGCTCTGGGATGCCTTCTGTTAGCTTTTCTCCAAAATTCATGACCATGACCCGGTCGGCTACCCGAAAAAGCTCTCTCAACCTGTGTTCAATCATAACCAGGGTAATTCCATCCATCTGCAACTTCTCAATGAGAGGGACCATGCTCGCAATTTCGCTCATACTCAGTCCCGAGAAGACCTCGTCACAGAGGATGATATCAGGCCTCAGTGCAAGGCATCGAGCCAGCTCAAGGCGCTTCAGGTAACCTGTTGGCAGGCTGGAGGCAAGTTTATAGGGGACAAAGGAATCTCGTTCAAAACCGATCTCCTCCAGAATATCGATACTCACCGTCTCTCTATCCCCGAGTTTGCCTCCTCCCCTCCAGCCGCCAGCTCTTCTGGCCCTGGGCGAGAAGAGAGGAATGACCAGGTTCTTGTAAGCGGGAAGGCTATAGTAAGGCCTCATGATCTGAAAGGTTCTTGTGAGTCCGAGATTGGCAATCTGGTGGGGGGACTTGTTGCTGATGTCTTTCCCTCTGTAGAGAACCCTGCCAGAATCCATCTTGATGAAACCGGTGATACAATTGATGAGGGTTGTCTTCCCGGATCCATTGGGACCAATGATCCCGAAAACTTCTCCCTGCTCAACTTGAAAGCTGACCTTCAGCAGTGCCTGGACACCACCGAAAGACTTGGAAACCTCTGCCACCTCAAGAATTTGATCCCCGCTCATACCTTAACCCACCTCTCAAACTGATGGTATTTCCGCTGGGCATAAACCATGATTCCTTCGCTTCGAAACATAATGAACGCCATCAGGATGAGCGAGTAGAAGACGATCCGTAGGGTACCAAACGCTCTCAGCAATTCTGAGATGGGAACCAGAATGAAGCAGCCCAGTAATGGACCTACCAGAGTTCCTCCCCCGCCAATAACCGTAGCGGCAATGGGAATGACGGAAAAATCGAGGGCGAACTGGGATATTCCCGACCACATATAGATATGGGAAAGGTAGGCCCCTCCAAGCGACCCGAGTCCAGAGGCGATGAAGACGGCGATCGCCTTGTAGAAGGTAATGCTTAGTCCAGAGGCCCTGACAGACTGATCATTATCCTTGACTCCGCGGAACACGAGCCCGATATCCTCATTGACCAATCTCCTTAGCCCGAAGAGTGCAAAGATGACGATGAAAATAATCAGATACTGTTCTACCCATCGGTTGGGAAAACTGGCCACCCCAAGGATACCGTCGGTTCCGCCAAGGATATTGAGCGCTTCAATGATCCTGAGCAGAGCCAGTGGATACATCAGCGTAACAATGGCAAAGTAAACTCCCCTGAGGGGAAGAGCTGGTAGCAAAAGAAGCGTGCAGATAATGGCGCCCCCCAGGGTGGCCATGGGAATCGTAAGGGCCGGAGGGAGACCCAATGACTTATTCAGGATGGCGGCTGTATATCCACCTACCCCGATAAAGAGAGCGCCTCCCAGGGAGACCAACCCCACAAAATGGGCCAAAAAATCAAATCCGAGAGCAAGCAGGCTGTAGATGCCGACAATGGAGATGACCCGTTTCCAGTAGAGTGACGGCATGATCAGGGGCAGGAGAAGAAGGCCCACGATGAGAATAAACCTCGGAAGGACGAGGTAAGTGACCTCTTCCCAGGAGGAAACAGCATAGATGCCTTCTGTGCGGACTTTGATACCCCTGTCTAATCTCTCTTTTCGCCGTTCTACTTTATCCAACGCTGTTCCCCGAGTGAATTCATTTAAATCCTAAATGCAAATTTGATGAATTCGTAGAAAGTCGAAAACCAGGAAAAATGTCATGCTGAACCTTGTGCTGAACTTGTTTCAGTATTGATTCAGCATCTAACAAAATCGAGGATTTACGAGACCCTGAAATCGATAGATCCTGAATTCGTAAAACCCTGATCCTGAACCAAGTTCAGGATGACATTACTTGTTTCAGGGCATGGTTCA
>CAYMTD010000416.1:0-2702 GCA_964393245.1 uncultured Syntrophaceae bacterium | reverse complement strand
ATTGACCGAGGATATGTCATAGAGAACGGAATGCTTGTTTTTGCGGGCACAAGACAGGAGCTGTTCGACAACCCTGAGGTGAAGTCAGCCTATCTCGGATTTTAATTGGAGATTGGAAATCTTACCTGCCGGCCGGTCGGTAGAGATTGCAGATGGAAAATTGTCAGATCTTTTGATTCTGAGGGGGCCCACTGGGGCCGCCCACTTTGGTGGCACCGGGATAGGAATGTGATCCATGGAACTGCTAAGTGATACCCTTTACGGTTGTTTCAAAGAGGTTTCTAAAAGGAACCCGAAAAAAAGGGCTCTTATTTTTCTTGGGAAAAAATTTTCCTATTCCGAGCTGGAAGAGATCGTCCTCAGGTTCGCAGCCTCTTTACATGGGCTGGGTATAGAAGAAGGGGATAGGGTGATTCTGAATCTTTACAATCTTCCGCAGACCGTGATCGCCTGGTTGGCACTTCAGCGCATCCATGCCATACCGATCATGGTGGCACCTGTTTATACCTCCTACGATCTAAAGTATCTGGCCAACGACAGCGGAGCCGAAACCATCCTCTGCATGGATACGAACCTCAGGTATGTCGTCGAGGTTCTTCCTGAAACGCCTCTGAAGAGGGTCATCGTAACGAATATGATTGACCTCGTGCCCGGTTGGAAGAGGCTCATCTGTAAAGGGTTTAATCGAGTTCCAAAAGGAAAGATTCCTTTGGGAAAGGATTTTTTTCCGTTCAAGAAACTCTTGGCGGAAGGAGATCCCTCCTCTTTGCCAAGCTTTAGTATGCAGGGTGGCGACAGGACGGCCCTCATTCTCTATACGGGTGGCACGACTGGGTTCCCGAAGGGTGTCCCCCTTTCGGAGAGGCTTTTTCAGAAACGAATGCTCGAATGGAGAAGGGCCAGCGAAGGGGTGACCCCCTTAGGAGAGTGCGTTACTGTTCTCTCAGCCCCCCTCTATCATATTATTGGAGAAATGGATGGGTTGACACCCTTGATGATCGGAGGAGAGACTTTAATCTTGCTCCCCCGGGTCGTACTGGATGCTCTGTTTGACCATATTGAGCACTATCGGGCAACGAATATGTTTGCTGTTCCGGCCATGTACCGGATGATTCTCGAACATGACCGATTGGACTATTATGATCTCAGCTCCCTTCGCTACTGTGGCACTGGCGGCGATGCCATGCCTGTGGAGGTGGGCCATCGGTGGTTCAAAAGATTCAATATCCCTTTATATCAGGGCTATGGGGCAACAGAATTGTGCGGGGCTATCTCGCTCTCTTTTGCAGAAGACGGAATTCCACCCGAAGGCTCGGCGGGGAAGATTGTGCCCAATGACAAGTTTAAACTCGTGGACCCTGAAACCCTTAGGGAGGTTCCTCCGGGTGAACCAGGCGAGCTCTTAGGGAGCAGTGAATTCGCTGTGAAAGAGTACTGGAATAAGCCCGATGAGACAGCCGACGCCTTCTTGAATATCAATGGGGAGATCTGGTACCGAACGAGAGATATTGTGCGTGTGGATAAGGATCGGTGGCTCTACTTCCTGGATCGATCCGTCGACATGATCAAGCATAAGGGGTATCGCGTCGCTGCGGCGGAGGTGGAAAGAGTGCTTCAAGCACACCCCGCCGTTTTATCTGCTTGCGTGGTGGGTGTGCCCGACGAGAGCGTCGGCGAGCGCATCAAGGCGTTTGTGGTGCTGAAGACAGATGTCAGGGGAGTCAGCAGTTATGAACTGATGAGCTGGTGCCGGGACAGACTTGCTTCCTATAAGATCCCACAGTATATTGAATTTCGTGACATGTTGCCCAAATCGAAGGTGGGAAAAATGCTGAGACGTGAGATGAGGGACGAGGAACGGAGAAAGCTGATGGAATGATGTTAGCCAGGTGATTGGAAAGAGGGGATAAAGGGATGAAAAAAGTGGCTATTGTTGGAATCGGTCATGGAAAGTTTGGGGTGAGATCGGATGCTTCTCTTCGAGAGTTGACTTTCGAAGCCGTCAAGGCCTGTCTGGATGATGCGGGCATCCCGCTCAAAGAGGTGGAAAGCATGGTGACGGGGATTGCAGGAGACGAATTCTCCATTGCCCTGCAGCCCTCTGCGCAGGTCCACGACTACATCGGTTTTCATCCGAAGCCAAATTTTCGTGTCGAAGGGGCCTGTGCCACAGGAAGCATGGCTCTGAGGACGGGGTGGATGAATGTGGCCTCTGGAATGGCCGATTTGGTCCTGGTCGTTGGCGTTGAGAAGATGACCGAGGTTCCTACCAGTGTGGCCACGGATATCATGGGACGAGGAGGGGATGCCACCTGGGAATACCCCTTTGGTACAACCTTTCCAGGTTACTACGCCATGATCGCCAACGCTCATATGGCACAATACGGAACGACCGAAGAGCAATTGGCCATGGTCGCGGTGAAGAATCATTATTACGGATGCCTCAACCCGTTTGCCCATATGCAAAAGAAGATCGATGTGGAGAAGGCCCTGACCTCCTTTACGGTGGCCTACCCGCTCAAGCTCTTCGATTGCAGTCTGATCACTGACGGGGCGGCAGCCGTTCTCTTGGCTTCAGAAGAAAGGGCGAAGGCCATTTCGAAAAAACCCGTCTGGTTCGCGGGGCTTGCGCTTGCCACGGATACGGTCATGATCGGAGAGAGAGAATCTTTAACCTCTATCAAGGCGAGTCGAGAGGCAGC
>CAYMTD010000415.1:0-2702 GCA_964393245.1 uncultured Syntrophaceae bacterium | reverse complement strand
ACCAGGACTCAGGTTAATAACTCAAAAGACCTAAACCCAGGAGTGCACTTTTAAACTTTAAATCCATAAAAAACGGTCCACTTTTGATTTCTAAATGACACTCAAAGACAGCTTGTTGATCATTGCCTCTTTGTGTTACGGTTTGAGGAAATTCGAGCTCTTGCCGCTCCTGCCATGCTTGGCAGGGGATGTTCTGGCTATGCGAGCGCGTTATCTGCAATAAGAATGGGCGCTGTCTCTAATGAGGAAAGGAGCAGATACATGAAAAAGGCGGAATTGGCCGAGAAGGCTTACCAATTGGGCAAGGAATATGAAAAGACCTACAGAGGATGCAGTCAATGTGTGATTGCCGCACTCCAGGATGCCCTGGAGATTAGGAATGATGATATATTTAAGTCAGCAACTGGCCTGGCAGGAGGGACTGGGTTGGCTGGGGACAGTGGTTGCGGAGCCTATATAGGGGCCGTCATGATCTTGAGCTCATTGGTTGGAAGAGAGAGAAACAATTTCTCTGATCCCGAGGGCATCCGCTTCAAGACCCACGAACTCACGAGAAAGTTTCGCGAAAGGTTCATCCAGGAATATGGCTCCGTCGTCTGCCGAAATATCCAGAACAAAATCTTGGGTCGATACTACTACCTTCCCGACCCCCAGGAATATGAAAAGTTCCACAATGCCGGAGCTCATGATATCCATTGCCCCGAGGTCGTGGGCAAAGCAGCCAAATGGATAACCGAGATCATTTTCGAAGAAAACCTAATCCCTGAATGAAGTTCCGCGCCCACAGGTGGAGCTCGAGTTTGTTGAAATCGTACTGAAATTCTATACGGGGATTGACCCTATCAACCCTCTATCTGGTATAATGTTTGGAAAACCGCAAATCTCTTTTTTATCGGTGATGGAGCTTGAATTACAAGGGGATTGATGCAGGCTTCCATGAGCGGCGTGATCGCAGCAAATCAGATATTAAAAAGGATGGGTTAAGAGAACACCAGGTTGTGCGTATTGGGTAAGGCCTTCATGGATGTTCTCAAGGCACGAAATGAATTGCTGAGAATGAAGAGAGGGGATCTCTTTAGATTGGCCTCAGGGCAGAAGATCTCAAGATGTCTCGTCGGGGGCCGGGCATGCGGTTTTTACTTCAAGTATAAGCGCAGGCATTTCTGTCTTTCGGAAATACTCGGGAAAGGCTGTATTCATGAGAAACTGGAAGAAAAGAGCTTAAAACATGAAGAATTATTGTCTTTGCTGCCCTCAACGAACCTGCTCTTAAATGGTCTTCCCCTTCTAAGAAAAAGGGGGACCGAATTTAAAGTTTATTGGAGAGACGAGGCCACTCGCTCAATGATCCTCCTGGGTAGAATCGTTGAAAGGAGAATGAGAGAGAGGGAGAATAACCTTAGAGACCTGTTGATCAAGGCCAGCCAGGACTTTTCAGACCGTGTGCCCGATCCTTCTCTGATATTCCTACTGGGTCCATAAAGAAAGTTATAAACTGTGGAGAGTGGTTCTCGGAGATCCTTCTTCAGCGTCTCTCTTCTCCTGCTCCCTATTCTCGATTCAATAAACCCTCGATCTCTACTTATCAAAACACCATCCCAAAAGGGGGCATCGAGCTCCTGCTAAAAGGAAACCTAATTTTTGAATAAAAAACTTGACAAGGATTACGACCAATGTTAGATTGGTTCTTAAATCAAAATGGTTCCTAACAAGGCGTCTGGGTGAAAAACCTTCTGATCAAAAAGATGAGGGGACACGGCCTCAGAGTTACCCCTCAGCGGCTCGCCATCATCGACGTGCTCATTGAAAAGGGCCCTCTTCACCCAAGCGCAAGGTTCATCTACAATGAGGCAAAAAGGAAAGGCATGAGGTTGAGCTTATCCACGGTCTATCTCACGCTCGGTGAGCTTTCCAGGCACGGGATCATTAAGATGCTGGAATTTGACAAGATTGAAAACCGCTATGAGGGAAATGTCTCCAATCACGTCAATTTAATCTGCAAGGGGTGCCACCGGATAACAGATTATGAGGCGCCTCTTCACATCGATCCCAAAAAGGTTACGAGAAAGACCAAATTCTGGGTGACGGAGACCAGACTCGAGTACTACGGCTATTGTCAGAAGTGTAGGAAGAAACTCTCCCGCTACTCCACTTAAACAGGAGATACGTTGGCAGAAGAAAAATGGAGTAGAGTCTTATAAAATGTTGGTCGGAATTATTCCGAATTAGAAAGGAGGCAACATTATGACTGACGACAGAAAGGACCCTTTGACGGGCGGACCAAACCCACAAGCAACAGGCAGAGGCATGACAAACCTTGACTGGTGGCCCAACCAGTTGAACCTCGATATCCTGCACCAGCATTCCTCCAAGTCCAATCCGATGGGCGAGGACTTTAACTACGCCGAAGAGTTCAAGAAGCTCGACTATGCGGCGTTGAAGAAAGATCTCGCAGCGCTGATGACCAATTCGCAGGACTGGTGGCCTGCGGACTTCGGCCACTACGGACCCTTGTTCATCCGTATGGCGTGGCATAGCGCCGGCACCTACCGCATCGGCGACGGTCGCGGCGGCGCGGGCAACGGCAGCCAGCGCTTTGCACCCCTCAACAGCTGGCCCGACAATCAGAACCTCGACAAAGCGCGCCGACTGCTCTGGCCGATCAAGCAGAAGTACGGCCGGAAAATTTCCTGGGCCGACCT
>CAYMTD010000414.1:0-2705 GCA_964393245.1 uncultured Syntrophaceae bacterium | reverse complement strand
CTGCTCTCGCTGCCGGAGGTGTTGTAGGCGGTTACCGCAATGTAATAGGTCTCGCCTCCCTTAAGCCCAGTTAAGTGATAACTTGTTACATTGCCAACATCGATCGAGCCAGTATAGGATCGCGAGTTTGTGCCATAATATATCTTGTACCCTGCCAGATCAGGTTCGGTATTGGGATCCCAGGCCAATCTTACCTGCGCAGCCAGACCGACCCTGGAGATCAAAACGATAGAAAATAAAAGGACGCAACTAAGTGTCAAATTGCGGCAAATCGACTTATTTATGCGAAAAAACATGCCATTTCCCCGTCAGTTACAGATAAGAAGGTTGCCGGAAACCTCGGCTTTTGAAGGCGCGTATGATTTCCTTATTGCCCCAAATGCCTGATAAAGTCAATACTATTTTTTTATTGACTTTTTTTAGCTCAGCCTATATATTCAAATTGCCCTCCGGTTTTAAACCAATCAGGCCAATGGCTCGAGTACAACAAAGGTCATCGTTATGAACCTTTCCAGAAAATCGTCTGGCTTTACACTGATTGAGATTCTTATAGCCTTGGTCATCTTTACGATCTCCATTGTGGCCTTTGCCGGCCTTACCGTCACAGCAACGAGGAGCGGTTCCTACGGCGGCCGCATGACCGAAGCGGTCACACTCGCGCAGGATAAACTTGAAGAACTGAAAGCAAACTCATGGGAAAAAATCGTTTCGGGGGGGGACCAAAAAACGGGTGCGACAGGAATCAACTACACACGAAATTGGAACGTGTTAGAAACAGGGAACCGAAATCTTAAGACTGTATCTATTAAGATCGATTGGAAAGATCGGGTAGATCACTCGATTTCTTTTATTACGGTAATCACACAATGACATCCTTGAAAGAGGCTTCGGCTCAATCCCTAAGAAACATGAGGGGAGTTTCACTCATTGAATTATTAGTGGCCCTCGCCATTTGTGGAATGGTGGTAGCCGGGGCATACCGTTTCTTTATTGCCCAAACGAGAGCTTATACTGTCCAAGATCAGGTCATCGAAGCTCAACAGAATGTTCGCTTGGCCATGGAGATTTTATTGAGGGATCTCCGGATGGCAGGATACGATGACGACAGTATCAACTCAACCGTTACGATCACCCACCCGATCGTCGGCCCCCTCCGGGATAACGCCATCACTCTTAGTTATGAGTATTACGATAAGACGACTTTGCAGTATCAAAAAAAGACGGTTGCGTACCGGCGAGAAATAAACCCTCCGAGATTGATCCGACAGGTGACCGTCAACGACAAAGAGGATTCCCCGGAGGTTCTATTAGAAAACGTCGATGAGTTCAAGTTGACCTATGGTATCAACTCCAACGGCGGTGGAGAGTTGGCCCACTGGGTTCCTGCGGGCAAGGCGACAGCGGACAGAGTGATGGCCGTCCATGTGGTTATTAGTGCAAGGCCCGTACCGGTTAATCCAGACGTACACAGGGTATCGCCCAGAACGTTGGCCTCAGCGGTCATGCTAAGGAACCTGTGCATGGTGAGATGAGCATGGAGGACAAAGGAGAATAAGATATGAACTTGAGGAATCACGCCATTCTAAAAGAGCAAGGGATGGCATTGGTCATTGCGATTTTGATGTTATTGATTTTGACGCTGATGGGGACCGCTTCGGTTACGACCTCGACCTATGAAATCAGACTCTCAGGGAGCAAAAGGGGATTAACAGATGCCTTTTATGCAACGGATGGGGGCATTCAATCCGCCTTGGCTGAAATCGGCAATTTCAACCTTTCAGCCCGTTTCGTCCCCGTAAACCCTGAGACGCTTCCCGAAGACCTTCGCGATCAATCGATCGATAGCAAGTTTTCTACTCCCTTGCTTCCTCTGCCGCCCGGTGTAAAGTTCGCCCGTCCTCCTAAGATTACTATCTTTCACACTCAGCAAATGAATGCACCAAGAGGTTCAGGCTTTAGCGCCATTAACTTCGGCTATGAGCATTTCATTATTGATTCTGTTGGAACAGACCAAACGGACATTGGCTTGGTAAAATCCAGCAGTCACATCACAGAGAAAATAGTAACCGTGACGCCCACTCCCCAGGGAGGTTATTAACGGTTATTGAGTTTATTGGGTTATTGGGTTATCGGGTTACTTGAGCTAATTTCTTAAACAAAGAGCCCATCCGCTTCTTGGCTGATGGGCTCCCCTTTTTGATAACCCAACGAGCTCAACGAACCCAAGTAACCCAATTAACGCTTTACTCTATGCCCTTTGCTCTCTGCGCTATGCGTCACTGTTAGAAGACCTGCCTCCACCAAATGGGGATGATGACTGACCTCCCCCTCACCGGCGTCTTGTAGATCCCTCTGGGAATTCCCCTATAGGCCACAGGTTTCTTCCCAAGTGCACTCATGATGGTCCCCGATGGAATACCTTTTCCTATCACCTTTGATCTATCTGAAAGATCAATCTTGACCTCGTCCGTATCGTTGGCGAAATTGAGATTTAAGATCGCATTCCCGCTCTGATAATTGAGAGCATAAGAACGGGCTGTGCCCTCCCCCCCCTTGAAGAGGGAGTAAATGTTGTAAAATAGACAACGCCATAAGCAACAACCGTTCCCCCGACAACCTTCTCGCCCTTATTTGCTTCCAAACTGATGAACCACCCTTCTTTCTTGGCAAGTTGTTCAGGGTTGGAAACACCATGGGTCACATTC
>CAYMTD010000413.1:0-2714 GCA_964393245.1 uncultured Syntrophaceae bacterium | reverse complement strand
AGATTTTTAGAAAGGCTGAGGTGGAAGCAAGCATCTATGGCCACGCTGGCGATGGGAACCTTCATCTCATGGTTTTCTTAGACCTTCGGAAAGATTCCGAAGTGAAAAAGATGTTGGAGCTAACCGATGCCTGTTACGATTTAATTCTTTCGTTAAAGGGGACGATCAGCGGGGAGCACGGGGATGGCCGTCTGAGAACTTATTATCTCAGAAAACAGTATCCGAATCTCTATCCGGCCATGGTGGAAATAAAGAATCTTTTCGATCCTGACAACATTCTCAATCCAGGCTGTATTGTTGGGGGTGAAACAAACCCTCTCAATCAGCACCTCAAATATGAGTCTCAGGATCAGGGGAGAATGAGAGGAACCTTTTTTGACAAGGAAGTTGTGAGAACAGCCATTGAGACTTGCTCTGGTTGCGGGAAATGCCGTTCCTACTGTCCCGTCGCACAGAAGCTTCCAGAGGAATGGGCGATGGGACGGGCAAAAGCGACTCTTCTAAGAGAATTCGCATCCGGCGCTCTCGATCCAAAATTCTTCGACTCTCACCAATTTAAGGAGGTGATGGATTCTTGCGTCAACTGCAAGAGGTGTTTGACTGAATGTCCCTCCGGAGTTGACATCCCCTGGGTTGCATTGAGCGGTCGCGCCCACTACCTTAAAAAACATGGAGAACCTCTGAGTAACCGTTTCTTTACCAGTACCCGCACCTTATGTGAAAATGGAAGCGCTCTTGCTCCCCTGGTGAACCTCGCCAACTCTCTCATTCCCATCCGGAGAGGGCTGGAGGTCGCCCTGGGACTCGACCGACGCCGTCATCTGCCTCGCTTTAGTCGCCGGACTTTGAAGAAAATGCTGAGGGAACGATCACCCTTTCGCAGCGATAAGAAGGTCGTCTATTTTCTCAGTTGTTATTCAAACTTTAATGAACCGGAGGGAGAGGGACTGGCAACAGTGGAGGTCCTTGAGCGAAACGGATACGAGGTCCTTCTTCCGGACTTTCGATGCTGCGGGATTGCCCGTATCAACTCTGGCGCCATCAATAAGGTCATGGAGGATGTTCAAACGAATGTGGAAAGGATGGCCTCTCTGGTTGACCAAGGGCTCAGCATCGTTTTTAGCGAACCGAGTTGTGCCCTGGCAGTCAAAATGGAGTACCTGACCCTTTTGGGTTCGGAAAAGGCCCATCAAGTTGCAGAGAAATGTTATGATATCCATCAATTCCTGATGGGGCTTGAGAAAAAAGGGGAACTCCATCTGAACCTGGGAGAGATGAATCTCACCGTGGGGTATCACAACCCCTGTCATCTACGGGCCTTAGGGGTCGTTAGGGAACCTGTTGAATTATTGCGTTTGATTCCGGGGATAAAGGTCAAGGAATTTTCCGACGGCTGCTGCGGTATGGTGGGCACTTTTGGGATGAAGCGAAAAAATTTCGATCTCTCCATGGCGATCGGAGAGAGACTGTTTAAAGAGATTGATGATTCTGCTGTCGATCAGGTCTCCACCAGTTGCGGGGCCTGCAAGCTGCAGATCATGCAAGGGACTGGCAGAGAGGCCGTGCACCCCATTACTCTGCTGGCCTCGGCTTATAGGAGAGGGGCTCAAAAACCTACTTCACGAATAGATAGATAGCTACGAGCATAATGAAAAGGGCAAAAAGCTTTCGGAGACGGTAGGGATGGGTCCTGAAAGAGACGTAGGCTCCCAGCCTTGCCAGAAGGAAGGTGCCAATACCAAGGGCGATTCCCCTTTGAAGGTCCAGGAATCCAACAGTCGCAGCAGCAGGCAAATCAGGATGACCCATTCCGTTGACGATATAGCCTCCCACTGAGAATAGAGCTGTAATAAAAATAGCAGCACTCGATGTTCCGATCGCCAGCTTCAACGGCATTTTCAAAAAGTAATACATCATGGGCACCGTAAAGACGCCTCCCCCAATGCCAGCCAGGGCCGACACGACACCTGCAGCAAACCCCGTAAGGATGAGACCAAGGGTGCTTGGCCTGGATAATAATTCAAGTTTCTGTTGAGCTTTCCTTTCGCTTTCGGTCAACATTCTGATCGCAGCAACCATCACAATGATAGCAAAGGCCATCCGAAGCTGCATGCCGCTTAAGGCCGCAGCGATACGCGCTGCTCCAAAAGCAGTCAGCGCACTCGATAAGCCAATAATAAAAACCGCTGGCCAATCAATATTTTTCTGTTTGCTATGTTGATAACCACTCGAGAGGGAAGTAAAAAGAACGACGAAGAGACTGGTTCCAATAGCCATATGAGTCAGTACAGAGAAAGAGACTCCTGACCGTTCATAGCTGAAGATCAAGATAGGGACCAGGATGAATCCTCCCCCCACGCCGAAGAGGCCACCGAGGAACCCTACCCCACATCCAACCACCACAAAAATGAGAAACTCGAATAAAGACATATCAAAAAACCAGAATGCGGATTGCAGAGTGCGGAATGCGGAATATATCAGGGCTGAAGCCCTGACTTACGTAACTCAGCCCTTGAGGGCTGACTCCCGAAATCCCTGCCTGCGGCAGGCAGCCGCATTCCGAATTCAGCAATATAAATGCTATTCGTAGCGCAGCGCTTCAATTGGGTTAAGAAGCGATGCCTTCTTTGCGGGGTAGAACCCGAAGAACACCCCTACCGATCCCGAAAAAAGAAAAGATAAAAGGATCGCCTTGATCGAAAAGAGGGTGGGCC
>CAYMTD010000412.1:0-2720 GCA_964393245.1 uncultured Syntrophaceae bacterium | reverse complement strand
GATAAACCAGACAAGGTCTACTTTGAATCGGTCAAGAAAGATGGATCGAAGTTGGGAATTGAAGGGGTCGCTCTCGATGATGAAACCGTGGCAAATTTTATGACGAATCTTCGAAAGTCGAAGCTTTTCAAAAACGTCGATTTGATCGTCACCGAGCAAATCGAAGTGAGCAAGATTCCGTTGAAAAAGTTTATCCTCTCATGCGAAATCATTTTCATGTGATGTAAGCCCCGTTACAAAGCGCCGCTCCTGGGCTTTCGAACGGGGTAAAGGAGAACTGCGATGGCCCTTGATTTAAATTCGATCTATAAACTTCCGACATCCAAAAAAGTGATGATTCTCGTCGTGCTCATGGGTGTGGTGATCGGCCTCGGTTCTTATAGCTTTGTCATTCCCCGATGGAATGAGCTGAACGCATCAAAAAATGAACTGAATAATAAGGTGCGGGAGTTGAATGAGAGCAAGGCGATCGCGAAAGATCTCGAAAAATTTAAAAAACAGGTGGAGCAATTGAATATTGAACTGACGAATGCCCTCACCCAGCTTCCCAATGAGAAAGAAATTCCTGAAATCTTAAAAAACATCTCTGCGCTTGGCAAAGAATCGAAACTCAACTTCACCCTCTTCAGACCCAAGCCTGAGGAGCCTCAACAGTTCTATGCCAGAGTCCCCATCGAATTGGTCTTCTTGGGCAACTACCATAATACGGGAATTTTCTTTGATAAGGTGAGCAAGCTTCCAAGGATTATCAATGTGGTCAATTTCAATATGGTCCGAGCAAAGGATCTGGACAAGGGCAAGGCAGACACCGAGATTTCGGTGAGGACGTCGTGCCTGGTCAACACCTATCGATTTATTGAGAAGAGTCCCGCACCAACAAAGAGCGAGGCGCAAAAAGATGAGGAGAAAAAAGTTGGAAAGAGAACGGGTTTGGAGGAAGAGGTTGAAGGCATTCCGAGGACTCCGAGGAAGTAGGATCATCCTCTTAGCCATCTCCGCGGTGTTTCTCTTCCTGGTGTCTCATTGTGGGGGAGGGACGCCCCCGCCGCCTGTCGTTCCAAAGGCAAAGACACCTGTTGCCGAGAAGAAGAAGGCGGAACCGGTTCAGGTAGCTGAGAAGAAGGAGGTGGCCAAGAAAGAGGAGCCCGAATTTTCTTATAATCCTGCTGGAAAGGCGGACCCCTTCAAGCCCTTCATTCAGCTCGCCCCCGAAAAATTGCCCAAAAGCGCTTTTCTGACCCCTCTGCAGAAATATGACATCAGTCAGTTGAAATTGGTAGCGATTATCATGCTCGCGGAAGGGAATGTGGCCCTTGTTGAGGACCAACAGGGGAGGGGTTATTTTTTAAAGAGAGGAACAGCGATCGGAAGACGTGATGGAAAGGTAAAATCGATCCTGAAAGACAGGGTGATCATTGAAGAGGCCTTTTCGGATGTCTTTGGCCAGGCCAAAATGAACGAAATCTCGTTATTTCTTCATCGACCTGAAGAGGGAGGAGAATCATGAAATCTTCTCGATTAGTCAAGATCTATGTATGCGGTGGGTTGCTTCTTTTCTTGGTGAGTTGCGCAGCAAAGAAAGCAACCGTACAACCCCCATCCCCTGAGGCTCAGCCGAAGATGGCAAGAGTATCCGTGATTCAGAAGATCACCTTCGCTGAAGAGGAGAATTATACTCGAATCTACATTGAAGGTTCTGAAACCATGTCGCCGCCTTTTTATAAGCTCATGACGGACCCTCTGAGAATTGCCATCGATGTTCCCAACATCGACCTGAAACAGATCAAAGGGCCCATCAAGGTGGAGAATGGCACCATCGGCGAGATTCTAACAACCCAATATGATGACAAGGGGAGAATTGAAATCGGATTGACGCAAGTGGCCAACTACAATATTTCGAAGGAAGACAAGAATCTGATCATCGATATCGAAAAGGTGAAAAAGGCGGCCGAGGTCAAAGAGGCTAAGGCAGCGGAGGAGGTTGTGAAAGAGAAAGAAGAGAAACCTCCTATTCAACCTCCTGTGGAAAAGGAATTACCCAAGGCCAAAGAGATCGTCAATTTTTTAATCGAACCGAAAAAAGACCACATCGTCTTCCAAATTTTGGGCGACGGCAAGATCGAAAACTATAACGCCTTCAAGCTGGATGCCCCGGCTCGGCTTGTCCTTGATATCTGGGGAGTCGATACGCGTTACCCTCAAAAATCGATACAGTCGAAGAATGCCTTTATTAAGGTGGTGCGTATCGGAAAACATCCGGATAAACTGCGTCTGGTCTTCGATTCCGCTAAACCTCAACTCGCTGCCTATCAAGTCAACCCGATTGAGAATAAACTGATTGTTTCGATCGGGAATGTTCCTCAGCCTTCCGAACCTCAAATCCTGTTGCCCGAAAAGATTGCAGAAGTGGCTAAGGCCAAAGAGGGAGTTAGAAAAGTCCAGGTGAAATCTCCCATCGATTTTAAGCAGATGGATCATAAATCACGGATCGTCATCACCCTGACGGGGGAGCCCCAATACGAGTCTCGTATGCTCTCAAAAAACACCCTTGCGGTCGACATCAAGAATGCCTTTGTACCGAAACATCTTCAACGAGGGCTTGACACCAAGGAGTTCGATAGCGCCGTGCAATATATCCAGATGCAGAATGTGAAGGCAGGAAAATTGAACGACGTCAGGGTATTGATTAAATTGAGAGAAGAGGTGCCTTTTGAAACGAC
>CAYMTD010000411.1:0-2732 GCA_964393245.1 uncultured Syntrophaceae bacterium | reverse complement strand
ATCAGCATTGGGATCATTGCAGGTTTCATGCTCGCCGTCCTCATGGTCAGCGGTCTGTTTGCAAAGGACGTGGTCGAATATTCTCCTTCCTACGGGAAGGTGACATTCACCCACAAGAAACATGCCGAGACGCTTAAGATCGATTGCATGAAGTGCCACCACACATGGAAGAAGGGCGAGACCACGGGCAAGCTTTGCAAAGAATGCCACAAGGCCAAGGCAGAAGGAAAAACCCTTTCTGCAAAAGACGCCTATCATAAAGATTGCAAAGGGTGCCATGACGAGGCAAAGAAGGCCAATAAACCTGCTGGCCCGACAGGGTGCACCCAGTGTCACGTAAAGGCTAAGAAGTAGGTCGAATTTCTGAGCCCTGCCCCTCATGGAGGCAAAGAAGGTTGAAAAGGGGTAGTCCCCAAAAAATGGGACTACCCCTTTTTACTTCCGTTTCGTCTGTGCAGAATGCTTGACAGTGGATAAGTATTTATGTTAACTATTTCAATTACTTCCCTGCATGTTTAGGATGCCATGAAAGCACCGAAAGAAAAGATCAGCCAGAAGGAAGAAGGGTTTCTTGATATCCTCTTCGACCTTTTCCGTTCCGTCAAACTCACCATCGGTCTTCTCATCCTGCTTGCCGTCGTTTCCATTATCGGAACTTTTATCAAGCAGAATGCACCCAGTGCGGAGTACATCGAGCGATATGGAGTTGATCTCTATAATTTATTGAATTTTTTTAACCTTTTTGACATGTATCATTCCTGGTGGTTCAGCGCCATTCTCATCCTCCTGGTCATTAATCTCATCGCCTGCTCCATCCGTCGAATTCAGGGGATTGTCACTCAGGTCTTCCGTGGCCCTGAGACAAAGGCATTAGAAGATTCGATGGTCAGGACCTTGCCCTATGTGGAAAGGGTACGGGCCTCAGCTCCCTCCAAGAAAGAAGAAGAACTCCAAACCAGCATGAAGAAGTGGCTGAGAAGCCCCGATCGGATTGAGACAGAATCGTCCATTACCCTCTACTCCGAAAAGGGAAGATTTTCGAGGTTAGGGTTTCCGATTACCCATCTCAGCATCCTCATCATCCTCATCGGGGGGCTCTTTGGGTCCCTTTACGGGTTCAGAGGATTTGTGAATATACTTGAAGGGGAGACGGTCGACCGGGTCTTTTTAAGGATCAAAGATGACGAGGTTGCAAAACCTCTCGGTTTCAAGGTGAGGTGCGACGACTTCACCATCACCTATTACGACCTTCCAGGCAGGGAGAAACATGTGAGAAGCTATGCGAGCACGCTCACGATTCTTCAAAATGGGAAGGAGGTTTTGACGAAGAGGATAGAAGTCAATAATCCCCTTCATCATAAAGGGATGGCCTTCTACCAATCGAGTTATGGGGCGCTTCACGATGTCTCCTTGGGGGTTCAGAGAAAGGATAAGAAAGAAAAGACGATTCTGAAGATGCTCGAAGGAGAGACCGTCCCGATACCGAACTCGAACGCTCAGATCCGTCTGTTGAGATATGTCGAGAAAGTTCACACTTTTGGAGAAGGGGTTCAAGTGGTCCTGTTCAAGCCCAATCAAGCCCCGCAGGCCGCGTGGGTCTTGAAGAATTTTCCAAGGCTTGACCAGCAGAGAGATAACGATTTCACCCTGACCCTTGAGGGGGTCAATTCAAGAGAGTACACCGGGCTTCAGGTGACCAGAGACCCGGGGGTCTGGATTGTGTGGGTAGGAAGTGGCCTGATGATTTTAGGTCTGATCATGTCCTTCTTCTTTTCCCATCAAAGGGTCTGGGTTAGGCTTCCGAAGAGCTCCGAAGGAGAGATCATTCTGGCAGGCTCAACGAACAAGAACAGAGTTACTTTTGAAAAGGCTTTTGGTCAATGGGTGGAGGAAATACGGATGAAAAGTTCGGAGTTAGGAGTAAGGAGTTAGGAGTCTTTGTAAGAGATTACAGGTCATCATTAGATCGGAGAAGTCGAAGAAGGGGAGGGAGAAAATATGAATAAAGCCGAACTAATTACAAAGGTATCGGAGAAAGCCAATGTGACGCAGAAGGTGGCCAAGGTGATCGTGGATACGCTCTTTGATGGGATGAAAGAGAGCCTGGAGAAAGGGGAGCGGATTGAAATTAGGGGATTTGGAAGCTTTGTGGTCAGAAGCTATGGAGGCTATAAAGGTCGAAATCCTAAGACAGGCGAAATTGTAGAGGTCCCTCCCAAGAAACTTCCTTTTTTCAAGGTTGGAAAGGAATTGAAAGAGATGGTCAATACAGAAGCCGCTTAAAGGGTCTTCCAGTACCGCTTCTGTATCTCTTTTATTTGGTTGACGAATCGTTCAACGCGAGAATAACTGTCCTTCTCTTTTTCCAACAGTTCTTTTTTGTCCAGTGGAGAAAGCTGAGCAAGCTCTTTCAATACCGCTTTCACGGACCGGCTCTGTCCCGAGACATCATAGCCACCCTCAAGCGTGATCGCCAGTTTTCCCCGGGCTGTGGCATCCGCGATCTCCATCAGAATCTGAGTCATTCTTGCAAATCCCTTCTCCGTCACTTCCATCCCCCCTAAGGGGTCATCGTAGTGAGTATCGAACCCGGCCGAGACAAGGACGAGCTGGGGGCGGTACTCCAGGGCAATGGGCTTGAGGATTTTTTCAAAGATATTTCCATAATCCGAATCATTGCCTCCAGTGGAAAGGGGGATGTTCACATTGAAACCTTCTCCCTTTCCCCTTCC
>CAYMTD010000410.1:0-2734 GCA_964393245.1 uncultured Syntrophaceae bacterium | reverse complement strand
TCTGGTAACCCGGCAGAAATTCAGAAAGGCAACCCATATCGCAGGCCCCCTGTCCGTTATTCTGCGTCAGCAGGGGATAGATGCCACCCCCTGCTGCCTCTGTCTCTCCGGTCAGCAGGGCGAGGTTACATAGGGCCTTAACGGTTTCGGCCCCATGGAGATGCTGGGTAACTCCCGAACCAAAGGCGATGGCCTTCCTCTCGGCTTTGAGGTAAAGCTTCGATGCGGCCTCCAATTCTTCCGGAGAGATCCCAGCGGTGGCTTTGACGAATTCTGGTGTGAAACGTTCTAAGGAAGCCCGCAGGATCTCAAAGCCATCCCTCTTCGACTGGATTCCCCTGGTAATAAGAATTCGGATCAAGCCATTGATCCAGGCGATATCCGTTCCCGGAAGGGGTCTTAGCCAGAGATCGGCCCATTTCTCCCATTGATTCTTTCGCGGGTCCACCAAAATGATCTTCGCATTGTTCTTCCGGAAAGCCTCTCTCATCTTATTGCTGAAGATGAGGTTGTCGTCATAAGGATCCGCGCCCACGATCAGGATGAGATCGGCCCGAACGATATCTTCCATGGAGTGAGTCATTCCAATCTGTCCGAGCGAGGCTATCAATCCATAAATTGAAGACCCATTAGACAAACGGGCTCCGTTGTCAATGTGATTTGTCCCAATGCAAGTCCTCATCCATTTTTGGAAGATGAAATTCTCCTCATTGGTCGCCCTCGAGGAGGAGATGCCCCCGATGCTCTGGGGACCATATTTTCCCTTGATCTCCTGGAATTTGGTAGCCACCAGATCCAGGGCTTCGTCCCAGGAAACCTCGACGAAGGTTCCCGATTTCTTCACCAGTGGCGCGGAAAGCCTGTCAGGATGGTGGATGTAGTCGTAACCGAACCTTCCCTTCACACAGAGGCTCCCCTGATTGACCCCTGCCTCGTTCTTGGTGGTCACCTTGACCACCTTTTTCTTCCTCGCGACGGTATTGAGCTCCAGCTGACAGCCGCAGCCACAGAAGGCACAGGTCGTCTCCACCCGATTAAGTTGCCAGGTCCTCCCTTTGATGGGGCTGAGATTCTCCGTTAAGGCGCCCACCGGGCAGACATGGAGACATTCCCCGCAGGAGATACAGTTTTCTTTTCTCGCTGCCTTCACATAGGAAGAGAAGCCACGCTCTGCCACTTCGAGAACATCCGCACCGGGGATGTCGATACACGCCTGGATACAACGCAGGCACATGACACATCGGTCAAACCATTGCCGGATTAAAGGAGTCCCATATTCAACATGGGGAAGTTCCCTCTTTTCTGCCGGGAACTCATTCTTCTCGATTCCAAATTCGTTGGTTCGGTTCTGCAGGTGGCACTCTCCACCCGCATCACAGACTGGACAATCCAAGGGGTGATTGACCAGCAGGAGTTTAAGAGCCTCAAGTCTCATCCTCTGCACACGTTCGGTGCGGGTCTGGACGATCATCCCGTCAACCACAGGCGTGGCACAGGAGGCCATGGGCATATCGACTCCCTCCACATCAACCAGACAGATCCGGCAGGACTTAATAAGGTTGAGTTTGGCGTGGTAGCATAATGTGGGAATATCGATTCCATAGTCTTTCGCTACCTCGAAGATAGTTTGCTCCGGCCTTGCCGTCACTTCTCTTCCGTCGATTGTCAACTTAACCATTCTCTCTTCAGCCCTCCGACTCCAAAACTGCTGAGATGACGAAACAAGTTCGGCATGACAACAATGTCATTCTGAACTCGTTTCAGAATCTTATTCATTCCTTTAAACTGCAAAGAGTCCAATACGAACACACCGGAGACAACGCTCCGCTTCTTTCTGGGCCACAGAGAGCGGAAATCCTTCTTCCACCTCATCGAAGGTCCATCTCCTCGTCTCTGGAGGAAGCATCTTCAGCACCGCCCTTTTCTGTCCACCGGAGATGCCGATCTTCTCATCCTTCTGATAGACCTTGATCTTTTCCACCAGAGCTTCCTTGCGCTCTCCCTCCGATACCTTCACTTCCATTCCGCGGAGGTAGAGATCGATCTTCTCAGCCGCCCTCTTCCCATGACCTGCGGCACGAACCAGAACATCCGGTCCCGTCACACAATCGCCCGCCGAGAAAATGCCCTCACGGCTCGCCTTGAAAGTTCCCTCCTCGACCGCGAGGGTGGAGCGTTTCGTCGTCTTCACTCCGTCCTTCTCCTCGAGAAAAGAGAGATCAATCGCCTGGCCAATGGCCGGGATCAAGATGTCAGTTTCAATGAAAAATTCAGATCCTTTCACTGGAACAGGCCTGCGTCTTCCTGATTCATCTGGCTCGCCTAACTCCATCCGGATGCATTCCACTCCCACAACCTTTCCTTCTTTCTCAATGATCCGGACCGGATTGCAGAGGTAGTGGAATTTCACGCCTTCCTCCTCTGCATCGTGGATCTCCACCCGATCCGCTGGCATCTCCTTTTTTGTTCTCCGATAAACCAGGTTTACATCCGGCTTGCCAATACGAAAAGAGGATCGGACGCAATCAATGGCCACATTTCCGCCACCGACCACCACCACCCTCTTGCCTTCGGGGTAGGGGTCTCTCCCCTGATTGATTTCCAAGAGGTAATAAACCCCGGGAATAAAACCCTTATACCCTTTATCCTCTCCCTCCACACCCATGGGCGTATTGGTCTGGGCACCGACACCGATAAAGATGGCTTTGTAGCCCTGTTCAAACATCTGGGAGAG
>CAYMTD010000409.1:0-2739 GCA_964393245.1 uncultured Syntrophaceae bacterium | reverse complement strand
GAGAAGGGGTGGCCAGCATTACCAATCCCTTCGATGAATATGCGGTTGAAGAGGGTCTTCAAATCAAGGAAAAACATGGTGGAGAAGTCCACGTGCTCACGATGGGTCCTCCGCAAGCCATCGAGGTGTTGAAGAACGCCATGGCGGTCGGGGCGGATAAGGTCTATCTGATCTCGGACAGAGCCTTCGCAGGAGCGGACACGCTGGCCACGGCTTACGCCTTATCCAAGGCCATCCAGACAATCGGCGGAGTGGATCTGGTGATCTGTGGGAAGCAGGCCATTGATGGAGATACGGCTCAAGTCGGGCCGGGCATTGCCACTCGCCTGGGAATTCCACAATTGACGTACGTTTCGAAGATCAAGGAGATCAACCTCGAGAAAAAGAGGATTGTTGTCGAACGACTCCTGGAGCATGGTAGAGAGGTCGTTGAATCCTCACTTCCAGCCTTGCTGACTGTTGTCAAGGATATCAATGAACCGAGGCTTCCTTCCCTTTTGGGAATCAAGAAAGCGGCTAAGGCCCAGATTCCGACCTGGACGGCAAAGGACATCGGCGCAGACGAAAACAAGATTGGATTGAAAGGATCACCGACATGGGTGATGCGAGTCTTTTCCCCGGAGGCCAGAGGAGGAAGCGGAGAGGTTCTGAAAGGGGAGTTGACAGAGGTGGTTCCGCTTCTGGTAAACAAATTGATGGACACGAAGTTTATCAAATAGTAACAAACGCTATGCGCAGAGCGCTAAGCGCTTAGCGTCTTTTGAAAAAATAGGAGGAATCCATGGCCAGATTATTGATTGACAAGGATACCTGCACCGGATGTGAATCTTGTATTCCGGCCTGTCCTTTCGGGGCATTAAGCATGAAGGAAGGGGTGGCGGTGGTCGATGAGAAGTGTACCTTCTGTGGTGCCTGTGTGGATGTCTGCCCGGTGAGTGCGATCACCCTTGAAAAGGAAGAGAAGGCGGTTAGCATTGATGTCAGCGCTCATAAAGATGTTTGGATCTTCATTGAACATGAATCCGGGAAGGTTTCAAACGTCTCATTTGAACTTCTCGGCGAGGGGCGAAAGCTGGCGGATGCGCTGGGGTGTAAACTGTGTGGAATGCTCTTTGCGGCTCCGAACGTGGCCGACAAGTTCGCCAAAGAGGCCATCGCCTACGGAGCGGAGAAGGTCTACCTCATGGAAAGCCCGGTCCTCAAAGAGTATCGAACCGATTCCTATGCCAAGGCTGCTTTGGATCTCATCCGGAAATACAAGCCCGAAATCGTTCTCTTCGGGGCCACGACCCAGGGGCGAGATTTTGCAGGGACTGTTGCCACGACCTTGGAAGCAGGATTAACGGCGGACTGTACTGGTTTGGATATCGATCCTGAAACGAAATACCTAAGGCAAACACGTCCTGCATTTGGTGGAAATATCATGGCAACGATTCTCGATTATCCCAACTACCGTCCTCAGATGTCCACCGTGCGGCCTAAGGTCTTTCCCATGCCTCCCAGGGATGATTCGAGAAAGGGAGAGATCATAAAAGAGACTCTCCAGATGACAGAGGATCAGATCCGAACCA
Organism: uncultured Syntrophaceae bacterium; assembly: GCA_964393245.1. Lineage (GTDB taxonomy): Bacteria > Desulfobacterota > BSN033 > BSN033 > UBA1163 > CAYMJV01. The sequence goes on along the minus strand of CAYMTD010000409.1, from coordinate 1,168 downwards.
AGATTTTGGAGTTCATCAAAGGGGCGGAGACCGTCAATCTGGTCGATGCAGAAATCATCGTCTCTGGCGGAAGAGGTGTAGGCGGACCGGAGGGTTTCAAGCCTGTCCGTGAATTGGCCGAGGTTTTAGGAGCTGCCGTGGGGGCCTCTCGCGCGGCGGTTGACTCGGGATGGATTCCCTACGAACACCAGGTTGGGCAAACCGGTCGAACGGTCCGGCCTAAGATCTATATTGCCTGCGGGATCTCTGGTTCGATCCAACATCAGGCTGGGATGAAGACCTCAGACGTGATTGTCGCCATTAACAAGGACCCTGAGGCTCCCATTTTCAAGCTCGCAACGTACGGGATCGTCGGCGATCTATTTACTGTCGTTCCCATGCTGGCTCAAGAATTTCGGAAACGACTGGGAAGATAACCCCGGCCAAAGGTGTTTGGGGTTGGAGGTTTGAGGCTTTCGGCAAATGACGTTTCCTCGAACCTTTAGCCCCAAGCATAACGCAAGATCTCACCCTTCAGCTTTGACAGTCTTTTTCCTTTCTTATTTTGTCCTTGATTTTTATTACTCCTTTCATCATAATGTCATCAAAAATCAGGGGAGGTTCCAATGATCGTCACCTGTGCCTCCTGCATGACCAAGTTTAGCTTGGATGAGTCAAGAATTCCAGCCAAGGGAGCAAAGGTCCGCTGTTCAAAGTGTCAGCATGTCTTTTTTGTCACCCCTCCTACGGAGCCTGCCATCGAGCGCGCCCCAGAGCCCACCCCGGAGCCCCCTATGGCGCTGGAGGATGAGGGACCCATGGAGGATTTCGAGTCTTTTATGAAATCTCAGGAAGAGCTTGCCGAGCCAGCTCCAAAGGGGCCAGGGGTCCCTCCTTCCAAGGTGGGCAAAGGGGAAGAGATTGGGCTATTAGGCGAGCAGCAAGAGGCAGAATTTCCGGAGGAAGAAGAGGCCCTCCTTCGTGAGGAGGCCCCTGCGAAGGAGAGGGCGCCAAAGGCTCCCTTTGAGCCCGAGAGAGAAGAGAGAGCAGAGGCAAAGCCCGTTAAGCCGAAGAGGATAGCTCAAACAACGAGGAGAAAGTCCCCGGTCATCTTTTTCGTGATTATTTTCCTGGTTCTCCTGGTCCTGGGTGGCTTCTTCGTGTGGACGGAATTTGGATCGAAGGGAAC
>CAYMTD010000408.1:0-2741 GCA_964393245.1 uncultured Syntrophaceae bacterium | reverse complement strand
AACGGTCGATGGGTTTTTCCTCGATGCCAGCATGGAGTTTATGGTGATAATCCTCTTTAAGCCAGAGTGAGAAAGCTTCATTGAGTTCCTCCAGGGTCATGCCCTCTTGGAGGTTCGGAAGAAAGCGTTCTCTAACGGTCCGAAAGAAGCGTTCCACCTTCCCACGGGAGGGACTGTCATAAGGCTTGGAGTGGATCAGGGAGATCCCGGCCTGGGCACAGCTTCGAGTCAAGAGATCGGAAGAGAAGGTCGAACTATTATCGCAATAAAGCCGTTTTGGGAGACCATAGGCCAGGAAGGCCTCTTTGAGGACGACGGTCAGGGCGCTGATCGTCTCGGAGGTGCTGAAGGCATGGCCAACCACCATGCGGGAGTGGTCATCGAGGATGGCGCAGAGGATGGCTTTGGTCGAGCGATTTGCCGTGCGGACTTGGGGCCCGTGCATAAAATCTGCGATCCAGAGATCGTTGACATTATCCACTTCGTAGGCCTTGCGCACATCGGTCCGATCCTTCAGGGGGAGCCATCCCTGCTCTTTGACCACCCGGAGCAAGGTATTGTAGTGAACCGGAGGCTGGCCCAATAGATTCTGATCCCGAAGTTCTTCATAAAGTTTTTGTACCGATAAAGAGGGATGGGCCTTGCACTTGATCTCAATGGTCTTGAGCAGATCCTCCCTCAGGCGTTTGGGCCTACCCCCATCGGAGCGGTTTTTGGGTTTGAGCAGATCAAAGCCCCCTTTGCGGTACTTCTTAAGCCAGGCCTTCATTGTGGAAACACGGACTTTCCTAAAACCATAGCGGGGGAACTCGTGCTCGATCTCGGCCTGTTTCCGGAAGTACTCGTTCTGGGCCCTGGCAGGTTCGGCCAGTACGGGGCTGAGGATCTGATAGCGTTTGAGGGCGATCTTTTCTCGAATCTCTTTGTCCATGGGTTTGTCCTCCTTTGTAGGGTTTGGGAGGCATCGCACGGGATGTCCCCTCTTGATAGCCCAGGATAAACCTATGGAAAGACCGGCCGTTAGCAAGGCTCTGTACAATCGCTCTCAGAACCCTCGGCCCAGGGTCACCGAGAAAGGTTGGTCAGGGCAGAGAGGGAGATTTCAATCGGCCAAACAGAGGTGGATTTTGGGCCGGAAGACTCATGCACGGGGAGAGCTGCGGTATTGAGAAGGCGTCCCAAAGAGAAACTGGCCCGTTGCCCGGCTGTAACGGTACACGAGGTTCATCAAAAGGGAAAGCCTCTCGATCTTCGGCCTCAAGCAAAAAGCCGAAAAGTAGGCCGCCCCTTCTTCCCAGGCTCCGGAGCCGTGTATGCCGTCCAGATCGTAAAACTGCCTCAACACGGCATGGCCACGGCGAAACCCTTGGACCACAGCGACCAGCCAGCAGGTAATTAACCACGGGGTGACCAGACTCTCCGGGTCCACCGCCACCGAGGCACCATGGAAACCCTTCTGTCCCTTCTGCCAATATCTCATCCCTAAAAACAGAGTCCCCACCACGGCCCCTACCGTGTACTGAAAGTAAGGGATTAACTGGATGGGTAACAATGAGAAGGTCTTGCGACGCTCCCGACAGATAAAGCGTGCTACCGGTATTCGCTTCTTCTGGAACTGAGGAAACAGCTCGATGGCATAGCGCCAGTAGGGAGCCATCGGCCGATAGCAATCCTCACTGCCGCAGATCGGACAGTGCACCCCAAGGAAGGAGACAAAATCGATCTGATCCGAAAGAAATGATTTTTCGTATTCCCAAATGGTCTCAAATTTGTTAAAGTAGGGTAGCTGAATTGTCGGCTGCCTTGCTCACGAGGGGGTAAGTCTTCCGGCTGCTAAAACCTTCTGACTTGCTCCCTTGTGATGCTTGGTTATTTTTGCGAGGTCAATTTCTTACCTCACAATTTCAACCACTTTTATATCATCGGTCCAATTATTCTGCCAATTCCTCCCTCCATACCATCACCTTAGCGAGATAAATAACACGGGGAGACATCAGAGGAGTGGGCATTTGTTCCAGGGGCGGTTTAAGAGCTTTCTCATAGAGGATGACCGTTATTTTGCAGCCATGTGCCATTATATCCACGGGAACCCGTTGAGGGCAGGTATTTCCAGGAGGTTATCGGACTATCGGTGGAGCAGTTACCAGGCCTATATTCATAAGAGGTATGAGGTTCGTTGGTTGACGACGGAGTTGATCCTGGGCATGTATGGGGGGAGTCGCAAGAGATTCCTGAGGGCTCAGGAGATGTTTTTTGAAGAGAGGCCGAATCTTTTAGGGGATCTTAGGCATGGGTTGTATCTGGGGAGCGAAGGGTTTTTGGAGCGGTGCCTCGAGAAGGTTAAAGGTGAGCGAGACCATGAGAAACCCCAGGCAAGGCTATTATTGAGGAGCAGAGACATTCGGGCACTTGCTATTGAGATATTGGAGAGATTGGGGGAGAGAGACCCGGCATCTGCATTAAGGGTTTGCAAGCATCGTTATCAGAATCGGGATATTGCCATTTACGTGTTATATCAGCATGGGGTCTATTCAAACAGAGAGATTGGAGAGGTATTTGGTGTTGGGTATACGGCGGTTTCAGGGGCGGTTAAGCGGGCGCAGCAGTATTTAGGCTCAGATGAGAAGTTGGACAGAGTAACCAGAAGGATAATCGCTGACATATGAAGATGTGACCCCATAGCCTTACCAATGTTAAAACCTCACGCGGCTAATCCGCGTCAGGTTGATGCAGTTGTTCGC
>CAYMTD010000407.1:0-2759 GCA_964393245.1 uncultured Syntrophaceae bacterium | reverse complement strand
GAAGCTGCCCCGAATGAACCTTCGCAGAGAAGACATAGGCCTTCTTCAAAAGTTCAGAATCCGCATGAGGATTGTAAGAGAGGAGCCTTTCTAAGATATCATTAAATCTCAGCATTTTAATTCCATCTTACTCGTAACCATCAGAAAATTCAAGAGCGTTAGGATGCGTCTCCAAATCGCAATGTCCTCCAATCGCCTCGGCTGTGAACAATGGGCCACCCTCGGGGGAGGAACGAAGAGTTTGAAGCTCCTTGCCCTAAAGGGCAGGGCTGTTCGACAGAGCTCCCGGCCCTGAGCTTGTCGAAGGGCTTCCCGGCAAGGTAGTTCTCTTTATATATTGTGCCCCTTTGACCCCCTCCTAAAGGACGGGGCTTGCGGGGCACGTGCCGGTCGAAAGATTTTGACACACGGAGAAATCGAATCTATAATGACTTTTCGGAGTTTCGGGAAGAGGATCTTGATGAAAAGGTTTTTGGTCGGAATTCTGATCATGGTTGTCGTAGCTGGCCTTCTCTATTATTTCTTTCGAAGAAATAATGGGGGAAAAAACCCATTTCTCAAGGTCTCCGGGAATATTGAGGCAACAGAGGTGAATGTGGGGTTCAAAATTTCAGGCAGGATTGAGCGCCTCTTTGTTCAGGAGGGAGATCAGGTTGAAAAAGGAAAGGTCCTTGCTAAATTGGATGACGAAGATTTCCTTCAGCGTCTCGCCTTAGCAAAGGCGACCTTGAAATCGGCCCAAGCTCGTTTGGACAAATTGCTGGCAGGTTCAAGACCGGAGGAGATCAGGGAAGCGGAAGCTGGCCTTCAACAGGCACAATTCGATCTTGAGAACAAGAGAAGCCATTATGAACGCATGAAGACGCTCTTTGAGAGAGGCGTGGTTCCAAAAGAGACCTTTGACAACGCAGAGACCGGATTTAAAGTGGCGACGGCCGCCCTTCAGAGAGCAAGCGAGAATTACCAGCTGGTTAAGAAGGGACCCAGGGAAGAGGATATTGAGGATGGAAGAGCTCAGGTGGAACAGGCTAAGGCTTCTCTTCGACTGATAGAAACCCAGCTCGGCTACACCACGCTCTACTCCCCGCTCTCTGGGGTGGTGCTGGTCAAATCGGGTGAGATCGGTGAGGTGGTGAATCCAGGGACCTCGATCCTCACCCTGGCCGACATCGAGAACGTCTGGCTAAAGGCGTATGTTTCTCAGACAGACCTCAGTCGGGTCAAGTGGGGTCAAGAGGTTTCAGTTACCACTGACCTCAAACCACAGAAAACGTACAAAGGTAAGATTTCTTTTATCTCCTCCCAAGCCGAATTTACGCCCAAACAGATTCAGACGGAAAAAGAGAGAGTAACCCTGGTTTATCGGATCAAAATCGACATCCCGAACCCTGAGAAGGAGCTGAAGCCCGGAATGCCAGCCGACGGAAAGATCTTGCTTGGCGCGTCCACGCCCCCCAAGCCCTAAATGTACTCTATTCAAACCACAAATCTGACCAAGAGATTCGGATCGCTGACCGCGGCCAAGAACCTGAACCTGGAGGTGAAGACCGGGGAGATCTTTGGGCTTGTCGGGCCCGATGCATCCGGAAAAACGACGACCCTTCGAATGCTCTGCGGTATTCTCCCGCCAGATGAGGGAGAAGCCACGGTGGCGGGTTACGATATTAGGAGAGAAGCAGAACCGCTGAAGGAGAAAGTCGGTTACCTCCCCCAGCGGTTCGGTCTCTATGGAGACCTGACGGTCCTTGAAAACATCGATTTCTACGCCGATCTCTACCAGGTGGCAAGGAAGGAGAGAAAGAGGCGGGTCGAAAGACTTCTTCGATTTGCCAATCTTGAGCCCTTTGGAGATCGGAAAGCTCAGGACCTTTCCGGGGGGATGAGACAGAAGTTGGGGTTGATCTGTGCCTTGATCCACACGCCTCAAATCCTCTTTCTGGACGAACCCACCACGGGTGTTGACCCTCTCTCCCGACGGGATTTCTGGATCATCCTTTACAATTTGCTGAAAGAGGGAGTGACGATCCTTTTTTCAACGTCCTATCTCGACGAGGCAGAACGATGCAACCGCATCGGCATGATCTATGAGGGAGAGCTCCTGATTTCGGATACGCCTTCTTCTGTAAAAGCTCAGATGAAGGGAATGATTTTAGACCTGCGGACGGAGAATAATCAGAGAAGCATCAAGAAACTGGAAGGGATCGAATCGATCCGGGGTCTGGTCTTATCGGGGGATAAGATTCATGTCTTGGTCGAGGAGCCTCAGGAAGGGGAAAGGGTTATTCGGGAAGCGATGAAAAGGGAAGGGATACAAATCCTGGGATTGATGGCGGTCAGGCCTTCTCTTGAAGATGTCTTTGTGTCGTTTGTAAGGGAGAGAAGGAAATAAACAGTCATCAAAGCAAAATGAAAAATGCAAATTCCAAAATTAATGAAGTCGTAAAAAGTCGTCATTCCCGTGAAAACGGGAATCCGGGGAATTCTAACTACATGAAAATACTGGATTCCTGCTTCCGCAGGAATGACAAAAAATCTCTTTTCAGACTTTTTACGAGATCATCAAAATTAACAGTTCATTACGGGTTCATCAACGTTGGCCCATAGGGATGTACCTATGAGTGACTTTGCCGTTGAGGTGGAAGACCTCGTCAAAACCTTTGGCTCTTTTGTTGCCGTGGACCACATCCATTTTCAGGTGAGGAATGGAGAGGTCTTCGGATTTCTCGGACCCAACGGGGCAGGGAAATCTACCACGATCC
>CAYMTD010000406.1:0-2762 GCA_964393245.1 uncultured Syntrophaceae bacterium | reverse complement strand
CGCGGATCAGAGCGGCCTTGATGAGGATCTTCTCCACAATGGCAATAATATCGTCAAAGAGGCACATCTTGTTCTTCGACTCCACATAGGGATCGACTTTGTTGATCACCTCTGTCAGTTTTTCGCTTAGAATCTCTTCGAGGCGAAAGGATTTTGCTTTCGACTTTCCAGTTAGGGAGAGGGGCTCTTCTCTCCTGACCAAATAGTTTTTGATGACTGGAGAAAGGATGGCTGAAAGGATGGAAAAGAATTGAAAATCCTCCGGGAACTCGTCTCTGGGACCATAGAGGGAGTTGCTCGTGATCACCCCGAGGGGCTCACCCTCCACGATGAGGGGGATACAGAGCAAAGGAGGGTGAACCTTTTCAAGTCGCTTCGGCCCTTTGCTGACGTCCGAATAGAGAGGCTCCTGAGTTAAATTGTGAATCACCAAAGGTTGTTTGGATTCCAGGGCTTTGCCAATGATCCCCTTTCGACCTGCACAGCCGGTGGGATGAAGCTCTTTTTCAACTCCGTAGACGGCTTCCACGTAAAGGGCATCCTTTTGAAGATCTTGAAGGATGAGGGCAGAATACCCGATTGGAAAATAATCGGAGAGAATGGCCATCGCTCCGAGATAATAATCCTGGAGATAATTGAGCTGAGGAAGCATCGATATCCTGTAAAGGCTTCTCAGCTCAGGATTGGATCGGGGGTTGATAAAAAAGGTAGAAGACATACCGGGCTCCTGGGAAATCGGAATGCTCAGGGATGAGACGATTTCGGGCTTCTGAGAAACATACGAGAATATAGAGAGCTCTAATGCACCTGCCCCTTACCGCCCATTTGCGGACGGCTCGTTGCCACTCAATGGGCTTCATCTTATAAAAATTGAAATCTATTTTCAAGAGAATTTTTGAAAGCCGAGTCATCTCTCAGAAAAAGTTTTTGCTTGCAGACCATGGTCGAATTCTTTAAAATGCATCCGGTATGGTTGAGATTGCTGAGGTGGAACGACCCCGCGTGGTCATTCTCCTTGGTCCTACTGGAGTCGGAAAGTCCAAGCTTGCGATTGAACTGGCAGAAGCCTTTGGAGGTGAGATCCTCAGCGCCGATTCTATGCAGGTGTATCGATACCTGGACATTGGGACCGGCAAGCCAACCCTGGAGGAAAGAAAGAGGGTCCGACATCATCTGATCGATCTGGTTGATCCGGATCAACCCTTTCACGCTGATCTCTATCGACTCCTGGGCCGAAAGGTCATCGATCAGCTTTATCAAAAGCATCAACGCATCTGGGTGGTGGGGGGCACCGGGCTTTATATTAAAACCCTGACTCAAGGGCTCTTTCCCAGTCCCAAGATCGATCCGAACGTGAGGGAGCGGTTGAAACAGGAATCGCAAGAGAATGGAGGGGCTTTTCTCTTTGAACGATTGACCCGTGTTGATCCAGTTACCGCTTCCCAGCTCCATCCCCACGACCTCTTTCGAGTCATCCGAGCTCTGGAGGTCTTCGATTCCACCGGGGTCCCCATCTCATTCCTTCGGGCACAGCATCGCTTTGGAGAAAGGCCTTATGTGACGTTCAAAATCGGTCTGGAGATGGACCGGAACGTGCTCTACGACAGGATCGACAGGAGAGTGGATCAGATGATTGAACAAGGATTTCTTCAAGAGGTGGAACGCCTCTTGGGGATGGGTTACGGTGCAGAGTTGAAGCCGATGAAGAGTTTAGGGTATAAACAGATGGTTCAGTTTGTCTTAAAAAAGATGGGGTGGGATGAGGCCGTCCGGCAGATAAAAAGGGACACGCGCCATTATGCGAAAAGACAATGGACGTGGTTCAAGGCCGATTTCGACGTCTGCTGGTATGATGGCTCTGTGGCTCGAGAAGAGATTTTCCGGCAGGTGCGGTCTTTTCTGAAGGGAGGAGGGTAAATGGCCATGATGAAGAATCAGATGAACATTCAGGATCAATTTCTTAATCGAATCCGGCGGGACCGAAATCATGTCATTGTTGATTTGATCAAAGGTCAAAAGATTGAAGGGGTCATCCACAGTTTTGACAACTTCTGCATCGTCTTGCGGGGAGAGGCCGACCAGTTGGTCTATAAACACGCCATTGCCTCTATCTCCCCTGGTAAAAAATTGGAGTTTTCCGAAACGAAGTAGGGAAGAACCGATGCCTTCACCCGATGCATTCCGTCGGGTGTAGGGTTGTCCCGGACGCTATAGGGCTTAAGGTTTCCCTTTCAGAGAAAAGCGGGGAGAGGGCGTACATGATGGATGATTTTCAAATTAAACCCATAGTGGAGAGTCTTATTTTCATTTCGGACAGTCCGGTCCGGCTTGAGACGCTGATCGAAATCCTTCCCGAATCAAATAAGGAAGCCATTCTTGAAGGAATCGCTCAGCTCAAACAGGAATATGCTGAAGACTCTAAGGGGTTTGAGTTGGTGGAGATCGCAGGGGGATATCAGTTTCGAACGAAACCCAGGTGGGCAGCATGGGTGAATCGTTTGAAGAAGGCAAAAGCCGTGAAATTAAGCCGATCCGCCTTGGAGACGCTTGCCATCATTGCCTACCGCCAGCCGATCATTCGACCGGAGATCGAGGAGATTCGAGGGGTCGATTCAGGGTGGATCCTTCGAACCCTTTTGGAGAAGGGCCTCATCAGGATCGTGAGCAGAAGAGACATCCCGGGGCGTCCTCTTGTCTATGGAACGACAAAGGCTTTTCTCGAGATCTTCAACCTCAACACGCTTTCAGACCTTCCGACCCTC
>CAYMTD010000405.1:0-2768 GCA_964393245.1 uncultured Syntrophaceae bacterium | reverse complement strand
CCCAGTTCTTTTAGTTGGGATAGCAGAAGAGCAAAGGTCGGGTCAGGTAAGAGAACGAAATCGACAGAGACGGAGAGATAGTCTCCCTCTCTTCTTCCATCCGCATGTCTCTCAATGATCTGACCGGTGTAACCCTTAGCCATCTTTCTTCAAAACCTCTTTCACAATTAGCCAGAAGACCTCCATCGGAAAATTGAGAGCCTCTTCATAATAATCGCGTATGGCCGCCGTCATCCTGCTGATCTCTGCCTTCCCCTTGGCCATCTTCCTTTGCTTTATTCGTTGTAAAATCTCTTTTAGCTCCGCCTCGCTCGCCTGGTGTCCATTCTGTTGGAGAAGATGAAGAATCGTTTGTGTTCCTGTATGTTTTCCAAGGACGAAAGAGGAACTTCTTCCCACCTCCCTGGGATCGATGATTTTGTAAGTCTGGCTATTCTTCAAGATCCCGTCGATGTGGATGCCCGATTCGTGGCGGAAGGCATTGAGACCCACGAGAGGGGCATGAGGAGGAATAAAGATCCCCGAACATCTTTCAACGAGTTTGGAGAGGTCATAGAGCTTCGCGAGAGCGATTCCATGTTCGAGATGAAGGATCTTCTCAAGAGCCATGACGATCTCATGGAGAGGAGGATTGCCAGCGCGCTCCCCAATTCCGTTGACCGTGACCGATGGGTAAAGAGCTCCAGCTTCAATGCTCGCCAGGGTGTTGGCCGTGGCAAGACCCAAGTCATTGTGGCAATGGACGCCCAATCCCATTTCACACGGGGTTTTCTCTCGTACCTTCCTGACGAGATCCTTGAATCTAAAAGGGTCCATAACGCCGACGGTATCGCAGATAAAGGCCCTTTTTGCTCCCCAGTGATGGGCGGTAGAAAGGATGTTGCAGAGGAAGGAGGTGTCCGCTCGCGATGCATCCTCCGCCACCAGATTGACCAGAAGCCCTTTTTCAGAAGCGTACCGGACCACATCCTCGGCTAATCTCTTCACACCCTCTTCATCCAACCCAAGTTTCGAGCGGACATGGAGGGAGCTTACCGGGCAGATGATGAAAACCTCTTGAGCTCCGCATTCGATCGCCTGATCAACTTCCCCATTCTTCAGTCGGATGGAGACCCCTACCGATGCGCTGAGTCGCTGATTGACAATGGCGCGAATCGATTCCCTCTCCTCCGGAGACACGGATGGCATTCCAACATCGAGGATGGGCACACCGACTCGGTCGAGCTCCCTGGCAATTTGAACTTTTTCCTCTGTCGTGAAGTATACTCCGGGAGACTGTTCCCCTTCTCTCAGGGTTCCATCCACAAGGTGGATATTAGGCACGATTCCCTCCCACGCGCCAGCTCATGTAACGGCAGAAGAGCCGGCCCCAGAACGGATGGCTTGTTTTGACAGGGTTTGGATGAAGAGAACAGAAGTCTCTACATTTTGTCTCTTTCAAAAGCGTCTCAAAGCTCTGCTCGTCGAGCGCCTTTCCGTCTCCCATATAATCCGGAATAGAGTAACCGATACCCCCGCCTTCAGGCGAACTTCTGTGGTAAAAGTCAGAAAAGGAATGTTTCAGAGAAACAATCCCGAACTCCTCCGGATGGAGGTGCCAGGGAGAGGCGGGCTCAAGGGAGATAGGAGAGGACCAGATCCTGCCAATGTTCTTGAACCTCCTCTTGATCTCTTTGCGCAAGAAAGCGCTCTTGGATAGATCAGAATATCTTTCTCCGGGAATTCCGATGGCGAAGAAGATATCGATTTTGATTCCCAACTTTTCGGCTGCGGAGATCGATTTCATCAACTCCTCGTTGGAGTAAGCAAAGGTCTTGTTGAGGTATCTCACCCTTTCCTCTCCGGATTCAGGAGAAAGGGCAATGATCGAACCATCGAGGTTGAAGGTATCGGCAAATTCTTTTAAAAAGCTATCGGAGGGAAGGGAGAAGGACTCAAAGTAGACTCTGGGCCGAATCCTTCTTTTTCTCAACAAGGGAAAAAGTCCCGAGTAGTACTTTTCTCCTTCCTTTCCTGGATCGAAGGCGATGTTAAACATCTCGTATCCTGACGCCATGGCCTCCGCCATGGTTTGAGACACCCCCTCGGGAGAACGAAAGACAACTCCTTTTCTGCCGTTGATCATCTGCTGGGCTTCGGCTCCGCCTCCACACCAGGTACAGTTTCCCAGGCATCCCCTGCCGATATTGAGGGGGAAGATGGGAGGGCCAAGATGAAAATATTTCTTGTTTTCTTCTTTTGAGAGCCTTTTAGCCCAGACGAAGGGAATTCCCATGGAGTGGATGTAGGTCTCTTTGTTGTGAAGCAAAGAGAGATTAATATCCGAAGATCGGTCCAGGTCATTCCCAGAGGCCACATAGGTGAAGGGGTTTTCTACGATCTCTCCATCCTTTCTCCACGTCAGATTGGGAATGGTTTCCAGACTTCTCTTCTCCTTCAAAGCCTTCAACAATTCGATGAGAGGGACTTCAGCGTCCCCCCGAATGATGGCATCGATCTGAGAAAAGGAAGTGAGAATCTCACGATGAAAGAAGCTGGCCGTATATCCACCCGTTAAGATGAAGGTGCCAGGACGCTCTTGTTTAATCTCTTTGGCGATTTGCATCACATCATAGGACTGGTGATGAAAGTGGAGGGGAATAGCCGCGACCCCGACTTCCTTATCCTTTAAATAGATTGAAGGAGAGGCCCCGTGGTTTTCGATCCATTCCAGACCAAGATGAAGGATTCTGGTCTTATGTCCTTTCTGGCTGGCAAGATCAGCAAGG
>CAYMTD010000404.1:0-2781 GCA_964393245.1 uncultured Syntrophaceae bacterium | reverse complement strand
CTTTCACCATCGGAAGGATTTTGAAAGGCGTCTCCCATTTTGTGACCCCCTCAAGAGCCCGAAGGAGTTTCACATTTGGATTTTCGGAAGTGGGCATAGAAGCATGGCCAGAGGTTCCTTCGGCCCTCAGGCAAAGCTGGCAGATCACTTTCTGCCCATTGGAGATTTCGTAACGATCGGCTATGCCAGCCTCATTGATTATCACGTAGCCTCCCTCGTTGAGGGCGAACTCCGACTCTTTCAGAACAGGGAGGTTGTCGAGGGCCCACTTGACTCCCAGGGTCCCGCCCGTTTCTTCATCCGCCGTCGCCAGAAAGAGAATGTCTCTTTTTAGAGGAGCCCCTTCCCGTTTCAAGATGAGGAGGGTCATCATCTCAATGATTCCCATCGATTTATCGTCGAGCGCTCCGCGGCCATAGAGATAACCCTCTCGGATGATTCCTTCGAAGGGATCAACTTCCCAGCGATCCTTTTCAGCAGGAACCACATCGATGTGGCTAAGGAGGAGGATGGGCCTCTTCGTCCCGTCTCCCTTTAAGGTCGCCAAAACGCTTCCGCGGCGAGGGGAGGGTTCGGAGATCTGGCAGGGGATAGAATCCTTTTTAAAGACCTTCTTAATAAAAACCGCTCCCTCAACCTCGTTCCCAGGGGGGTTGACCGTTTGAATTCGAATATATTCCTGAAGGTAATGAGTCGCTTCTTCTAAGAGTTTTTCCCAGTCCACGCGAATCCTCTTTTAGCAGTCGGTTCTTAAGCTTTTGGGTGGAATCCAAATCTGAGTGGCCAAATCTTCACCCCACTACTCTTCTCCAAAGAGAGGGACAATTCTAAACTGATTCACATCCACAAGGCCTTTATCAGTAATTTTCAGTTCAGGGATGACAGGAAGGGAGAGAAAAGAGAGGGTCATAAAGGGATCGGGTAACTTGCACCCGAGAGTCCGGGCCGCTCGAAGCAGGGCACCCATCCGCTCATTCACCTTCGAGATCGAAGCATCGGCCATCAGACCTGCAATTGGAAGTGAAAGCGAAGCCAGCACCTTCCCTTTTCGGACCACCACAAGCCCACCCTCCATTTTCTTGATGGTCATAATCGCTTTCAGCATGTCGGCGTCGTTCGTTCCCACGATGACGAGATTGTGAGAGTCATGGGCCACGGAGGAGCCGATCGCTCCTTTTCTTAGGCCGAAGCCCCGAACAAAGCCGATTCCGATATTTCCTGTTGCCCTGTGGCGCTCCACGACTGCGATCTTCAGAATGTCTTCGTGAATGTCGGGAAGGGCCACCCCGTCCCTGAGAACGATCTTCTTCATCACTTTTCGTGTAACAATCTGATTGGGAACCAGCTCGATGACCTTCGCCAGAGGCTCGTCACTCCGAACGATGAATGCCTCGTTTTTGATCTCCTTAATTCTGACCGAGCTCTGAACATCTCTTTGAAAAGAAGAAGAAACAGGGGTCGGTCGGGAGACCATCTCCCCGTCCTCGGCCACTAAGATCCCGTCTTTGAAAACCTTCTTGATCTGGAATCTTCCGAGGTGATCGAAGGTGATGATATCCGCCCGATAACCAGGAGCTATCGCACCCAGGTCATCGAGTCTAAAGTATTCCGCAGCATTCAGGGTTGCCATCTGGATGGCCAGAAAGGGGTCAGTCCCCAACTTGACTGCCTTTCGGACAATGGAATCAATATGACCCTCCTCCAGTAATTCTCTGGGATGGCGATCGTCGGTCACAAAAAGAAGACGCCTTGAATTCTTAGGGGTGACCAGAGGAAGAAGGTCTCTGAGATTTCTCGCCGTACTGCCCTCTCGGATCATGATCCACATACCGTTCGCCAATTTCTCTTTCGCCTCTTTGAGAGTGGTACACTCATGATCCGATCGAATCCCAGCGGTGAGATACGCATTTAATGGCTTGCCTGAAAGCAGTGGGGCATGGCCATCGATTCGTTTCCCCTTCGCCTGTTCGATCTTTTTGAGAACCTCCGGGTCTCTATGGATGACACCTGGAAAATTCATCATCTCTGCTAATCCAATTACCCAGGGTTCTTTCAGGATGGATTGGATATCAGCGGCTCTCAAAACGGCCCCGGAGGTTTCCATATGGGTCGCTGGGACGCAAGAGGGGGCCATGATAAAGACATTGAGAGGAATGCCTCTCGCAGATTCTGCCATAAAACGGATACCCTTAAGCCCCATGACATTGGCAATCTCGTGGGGATCGATGATGACACTCGTCGTACCATTGGGAACGACCGCTCGGGCAAACTGAGGAAGGGTTACCATGCTCGATTCAATATGGACATGGCCGTCAATCAGACCCGGGCAGAGAAAATCTCCCTTGATATCGACTATTTTTTTCGCTCGATAATCTCCAAAGCCCACAATCCTCCCGTCAAAGATGGCCACATCTTTTCGCTCAATCTGACCCGAGAAGACATTGACGACCCTGCCGTTCTTGATGAGGAGGTCCGCTTTTCCCTCGCCTGAGGCAATGCGGATCCTCTCTTCTAATGGTATCATTTTGATTGAACCTCCCGCTCCTCATTTCATACCAAATCTCTTTCTCGCATTCAAGTTTAAAAGCCAAAGGGGTCAGGCAACGGTAATTCGGTATTGGCACGGGCAGCATTCTCCGATAAAGAATTGCCATGGTGGGAAAACCCCGAATCCATTTTCCGGGGGATTGTAGCGGGTCATCGCAAAAGGGAACCGAAAGCAAGGGGTTTTTCTGGATGAGAAGGATTTCAAGCAGTTTCTTGCCTATGTTTTGAATTGCA
>CAYMTD010000403.1:0-2789 GCA_964393245.1 uncultured Syntrophaceae bacterium | reverse complement strand
GCCATCTTTCCTGATTTGATTCTCTCCTCCAAGATCGGGATAACTTCGGGGTGAAATAGCAAACGCTGAATTTTGACTCCGACATTCATCGATGGCTTCTCCGGATGAAGCGCGGCCTTAAACTTCTTTGCCATCTCGTCCTTTTTCACTACGAAATCCACATCGGATATCGTCCGCACCTCATCCAGCGTTCTTAAAAGTTCTGCTTTTAATGTCTCTTCGTTGAAGATGTAGGCCGGCGGGAACTTTGTCTTCGATTTATCGATCGCTTTTTGTGCAATTCCCTCCCTTTGCAACCGATAAACATCCGGAGGCATGATTCGTATTCTTTCCAAAATCTTAGCAAAGCCACTGTGATCTTCGGCCTGGCCAATTCGTCCTTTTTGAATGGGAGGAACGATACAGGGCTTGTAATCTTCTAAGACATAAACTTGATGGGGCTTGAAGTTCTCCTTTATCTTCAAAGCCAATCCAGTTAATTTTTCCTGAACACCCTCTCTAACCCTGTCGACCTCTTGACGCGTCCTGTGGAATCTGTGGGCGATATCTTCCGGAACCGTCAGAGAACCCGTTTTGGCAACCTTTAAGACATCTTGGTAGGCTTCGAAAATCTCTTCTTTTTGAGCCATTTTTTCTCTGGCTTTGGACCTTATCTCCTGCGCCTCCTTGGCTGCGTCTAAGATCATCTGCATCTGTTGATGATCTAACTCCAAGCCATTTAAGAGATTCAGGATCTGGATCTGGACCTTCGCCTTCTCCAGTCGGTGGTCGGCCTCCTCAGCGAAGAGAAGAGAGCACGAGAGGATAAGTAGGAGGATCAATAGAATGAGGGATATCACTGTCAATGCAAGGTAGATTCCACCCTCGCTCTTCCGGTGATCCTCTGGGTCTTGTGATAGGTTTTTCTTCTTTATGATTGCCATACTTAACTTTCTCCTCCGAAGCTACATTTTCTTCCAATGTCCGGGAACCCACCTTCCTCGGGGCCCCCGATGCCCGGGTACCCATGCATGTCCATGAGGGTGTTTGCCTTCCCAGCGACCGCTGATCCAAACACGCCCTTTCCAATAACCGGGAACCCATACAAAATGAGGACCCGGCGCTTTGATCACAGCCCAGTGTCCAGGATACCAATGACCTCTGGACCAGTATCCTGGAACCCATTCCGCTCCAACAGGAGGGGGCTCGGGATCGATTACCCAGGCCTCACCGGTCCAGACATACGGCCCGTCTCCAGGAGGTGCAGGAACAAGCACCCAGGCCCCTTTGACCTGGACATATACTTTCCCGGAGGGTGGTGCCATTTTGATTTTCACTTGCGGTGGGGGCGGAGGTAGGGGGATACCCACAGCCCCAGCAGAGGAACTGATAATAAAGATGAGGAATGACAGATGTAACAGAGTTTTCAATAGGTCCTTCATAGCGGTATCCCCCTCATGAGATCGAACTTCGAACCTTCTTCCCCCGACTCTGTTCCTGCCCGTTGCCCTTCCTCTTCTTCCCACCACCAGGACGTTCGATGGGATTCCCGGCTCATTGTCTCCCTATCCAATTCTTCTCTAAATTGATCGAATCGCTTTCCGTGGATGAATTCCATAGCTACTTCCTCCCTCTTCTTCCATTCTTCCATCTGTTTTTTGGTCATGTTTATCCTCTCAACGATCCCGAACATCTTGTCTGCAATCCAGGATATCCTCCCTTACGTTACCTTTCCTTCCTTCAACGGTCTGCAAAATCGCTGGGATGGTTCCCATCCATAGAATACCCGCCATCGTTAAGGCAAAAATAGATTTTTGCATGTTCCCGTTGAATTGATCAGCGAATTTTATTAATATAGAGCTTGCGAATGAACAAAAGGTTTACTTTCCCCGTCAAAAAAATGGAATAAACTTTTTGGATTACAAACGGTCTATATAGAGTGGATATAAAGGACGAAGCCATCATAATCGGGAGGCTTAAGCAGGATGATGATTCAGCCTTTCGGAATCTTTTCGAAGAATATAAGAGACTCGTATTCCATGTAGCATACCGCCTAACGGGAAATGTCCACGAGGCTGAAGACGTTGTCCAGGAGGTTTTTCTTAAGATCCACAAAGGGATTAAGGGATTTCGGCATGAATGTTCTTTGAAAACTTGGATTTTGAAAATAGCCGTCAACCTGTGCAAGAATCGCTATCGGCGAAAAAAGTTATTCTCATTTTTCAGCCTTTCCCATGGGTCTCAAGAAGATGAAGAAGACTCTCCCTTTGAAATTTGCACGCAGGACGATCCCACTGAGACGATCTTCCAGAGGCAGCGCCTTGAGGTATTGAGGAAGGCGATGATGGGGCTTCCTCGAAAGCAGAGGGAGGTTTTTATCATGAAACACCTGGAGGAGATGAAGATCAAGGAGATCGCCGAGGTGTTGGATTGTTCCGAGGGAACGGTCAAGGCTCATTTGTTCAAAGCCATTCAAAGGCTTCTCCCGATCATGAAGGAGATGGAATGATGAAATGTGAACTCGCCAGAGATCAATTCATAGATTATTACTACAGGGAACTCTCCGCTGATGCCATCAACGAAATCTCCAGGCATCTCGAGCAGTGTGCTTCGTGCAATGCGTATTTCCATGAACGAATAGGGATCCTTGATTCTTTAAAGCTCCAGGGTCCGGAGATCCCCGAGAGGTTCTGGTCAAGCCTTCGTAGAAAGATATTTGAGCGCATCGATCGAACAGAAAAAAAGAGGATTTTTGTTCTCCGTCCCGCGCCAGCTTTTGCTATGATGTTCTTGTTGACAGTGATGATCTT
>CAYMTD010000402.1:0-2808 GCA_964393245.1 uncultured Syntrophaceae bacterium | reverse complement strand
GAGGCAAGTGCTTATGTGGATGGGGGTTTTAAGAACATCAAACTTTCAGATTACAAAGGAAAGTGGGTGGTCCTCTGTTTCTATCCCGGTGATTTCACTTTTGTTTGACCGACGGAGCTGTCGGCAGTTGCCGCCAAATACGAAGGGCTCAGATCGCTCGGGGTTGAAGTTCTCTCATGCAGCACAGACAGCCGCTTTACCCACAAGATCTGGCAGGAGGAGGAACTCTCGAAGATGGTGAAGGGCGGGGTTCCCTTCCCTATGCTCTCAGATGCAGGAGGCCGTATCGGAAGTGCTTACGGTGTCTATGATGAAGAGGCAGGGGTGGATATTCGGGGGCGTTTTTTGATCGACCCGGATGGGGTCATCCAGGCGATGGAGATCATTACCCCACCGGTTGGCAGAAACGTTTCTGAATTGATTCGGCAGGTCAAGGCCTTTCAGCATGTTCGTGCAACGGGTGAAGTCATGCCTTCGGGATGGCAGCCAGGGAAACCCACGCTAAAACCCGGCCCAGACCTGGCCGGAAAGGTCTGGAAAGTCTGGAAACCGGAGATGGCTTTTTAGTTAACAGCCTCCCCCCTCAGACTGCTATTGCCAGGTAGCGAAAAAAGACTTTTTATTTCAAAAAAAGCGGAAAGTTAAAACCCCGGGAGCAGGCGGTGTCTCACAGAGGACTCGCCCCCCCAAGGCAACCCGAGAGTAAAGAATTTTATGGAGAAGAAAATGTTAGAGTCGCAAGGATTGAGCCGCCGTCAGTTCTTTTCTCTAACCGGGATCTTTGGGTTAACACTTTTGACCAGGGACCGCAAGATGGCAGAGGCCCGGACAAGAAAGGAGACAAAGATGCTCTACCAGGCAAAAGATTATACGCCACTTCTTGGAATGCAAGGATTTAGTGATACGCTTCTCAAAAATCACTTCACCCTTTATCAGGGCTATGTCACCAACACGAACAAATTGATGGAGGCCCTCAGCCAGATGCTCAAGGAGGGGAAACAAGCAACCCCTGAATTCGCGGAGTTGAAGAGGAGACTCGGGTGGGAGTTCAACGGCATGAGGCTTCACGAATACTACTTCGAAAACCTCGGTGGAAAGGGAGAGGTTCCTCGGGAGGGAAAACTTTTTAAAAAACTGGTCGACTCTTTTGGTAGCTATGAAGCGTGGGAGCGAGATTTCAGAGCGACCGCTTCGATGAGGGGAATCGGCTGGGCGATCCTCTATCAAGACGTCATCAGCGGCCAGTTCATCAACTTCTGGGTCAATGAACATGATGTCGGCCATCCAGCAGGAGGAATGCCGATTCTCATTCTGGACGTCTTTGAGCATGCCTTTATGATCGACTATGGTCTCAAGAGGGCCGATTACATTGAGGCCTTTTTCAAAAACATCAACTGGGCCGAGGTAGAGAAGAGAGTTCTTCTTCACAAGGGGTGATAGCGGTTGAAGGCAACACAAACCTGACGAAGGAGGATAGGACAAATGAATTTCTGGCACAGATCGGTCTTCTTCCTTATTGTCTCGCTTTTCTGCGCCTTGCGCGCTTACGCAGATGATCTCATCCTTATGCGCACTCCCTCCACGGGATATCAGCCCCAATTTCAAGTGGCAGGGGGAAAAATCTACTACGTGTGGCATGAATACGATGGTCCCTATCGCCAGATCTTCACTGCCGAAATGAATGTCGATGGGACAGGGTGGAAAGCTGCTCAGAGGACCTCTGGTCGGTTTGACAAGGTCTTTCCCCAACTCCACGTTTCGGGAAACAAGATCTTCTACGTCAGACAGCAGCCCGATTCGATGAAGAACCGCCAGATCTGGACGATGGAGATGAATCTCGATGGGACAGGATGGAAGGAAGTCCAGAGGACGGATACACCATTCGATAAGCAGTTCCCTCAGCTTCAGGTTGTGGATGATACGATCTACTACACCTGGAATGAATCTGATGGGAGATTCAGGCAGATCTGGACTGCCGAAATGAAGACGGACGGAACAGGCTGGAAAGCGGTGAAGCGGACCTCCACCCCTTTTGACAAATTCGAGCCACAGCTCCACGTTGTGGGCGAGAAGATCTATTTGGTCTGGAGGGAATCCGACGGATCCCATTTCCAGATTTGGACGGCCGAGATGAATAGGGAGGGAAAAGATTGGCATACCATAAAAAGAACGAACACCCCTTTTGACAAACATAACCCGCAATTGGTTGTGAACGGAAACAAGATCTACTACGCCTGGCATGAGGCGGATGGTCCGGATTGGCGAAAGGCCAGATATCAGATATGGACGGCCCAGATGAATACGGACGGAACGGGGTGGCGGGCCATCAAGAGAACAAAGACACCCTTCGACAAATATACTCCTCAGCTCCAACGGAAAGGGGAGAAAGTCTACTACGTCTGGGAAGAATCGGATGGGAAGCATCGGCAGATATGGACTGCCACTTCAAATAGAGAGGGCGGCGACTGGATGCCTCGTCAAAGGACCACTTCCCTTTTTGGGAAATATGATCCGCAGCTCCAGATCGCAGGCGATAGGATGTATTATGTTTGGCATGAGGACCATGGTTCCAAGGAGCCCATCTGGGTGGCCTGGGAGACCGTCCTGGGGTCCAGACCATTTTAAGAGAGAGGTATCCTGAAGACCAGGCAACAGGTTTTCTCGTCGGAGATTTGGGGTCACCCATTAAAAGGCACCCATTAAAAGGCACCTGTCAAGAGAAAAAACTATTCTGTAAGCAAGAAAGAGCTTTTTTATGACTCCCGTTTCTATTGGGTGAGGGTTTTCTATAAATGATGCGGCTGCGAG
>CAYMTD010000401.1:0-2809 GCA_964393245.1 uncultured Syntrophaceae bacterium | reverse complement strand
GGAGCGGGGTTCATCGGCTCCCATCTCTGTGAACGCCTCTTAAGAGAAGGGGCTCGTGTGGTCTGCCTCGACAACTTCGACTCCTTCTACGATCCCAATATTAAAATCAAGAACGTGGGCGGATTAGTCAGAAAATTTCCTGGCCAATTCGAACTTGTCGCAGGCGATATTCGAAACCGCGAACATCTCCAGGATGCCTTCAGGAAAACCCGATTTGACCTCGTCGTCCATCTGGCCGCCAGGGCAGGGGTAAGGCCCTCCATCACAGATCCCTTGCTTTACCAGGATGTCAATATCAGAGGTACGATTGTTCTTTTGGAAAGCTGCAGAGAGTTCGGAATGAAGGACTTTATCTTCGCCTCTTCATCGTCCGTTTATGGGGAAAACCGAAAAACCCCGTTCTCTGAGGCGGACCTCGACGTTCAGCCGATTTCCCCTTATGGGGTGACCAAGCGAGCTGGCGAACTCCTCTGCTACTCTTATTACCATCTTTTCGGGATGAACATCGCCTGCCTCAGGATTTTTACAGCCTATGGGCCGAGGCAACGGCCGGAGATGGCCGTCCACAAATTCATCCGGCTGATCGAACAGGGTGGAAAAATCCCAATGTATGGAGACGGTTCTTCCCGCCGGGACTACACCTACATTGATGACCTGATCGATGGCCTCTTAGCAGCCATTCATTGCCACAAGGGATTTGAAATATACAATCTCGGAGAATCCCAGACCACCTCTCTGAGTGAATTGATCGGCTTGATTGAGGAGGTCCTTGGGAAGAAGGCAAATATCGAAAGATTGGAACCCCAACCCGGAGATGTTTCCTTGACGTATGCGGACGTGAGCAAAGCACGGCGGATGTTAGGATATGATCCCAAGGTCAATATGAGAGAGGGGATTAAGCGATTTGTGGAGTGGTACAAAGGTAATAAATAGTCAGCAGAGAGCAAAGGAAATAGCGCATAGAGAAATGAAATAGTTCCTTCCCATAAGAACTATCTGCCACCTGATTTCTGCGTTCTGCTTACTGCCTTCTTGCCTTCTTCTGGTTTCTCTCGTAAATGATCCTCAGTCCTTCCAGGGTCAAGAACTCATTCACTTCCTCAATCGTCTC
Organism: uncultured Syntrophaceae bacterium; assembly: GCA_964393245.1. GTDB lineage: Bacteria > Desulfobacterota > BSN033 > BSN033 > UBA1163 > CAYMJV01. Next base: position 1,698 of record CAYMTD010000401.1, on the reverse strand, counting down.
GGACTCTGCAGCAATGAGGTTGGCCAGTCCACCCGTAGCAATCACCTTGGGATTCGACTTCGTCTCCTTCTTCATCCGCCTCACGATTTCATCAACCAACCCCACGTACCCGTAGAAGATCCCAGATTGCATGCTCTGGACCGTATTCTTTCCAATGACCCGCTTCGGTTTTACGATCTCGACCCTGGGAAGTTTGGAGGTTCGAACAAACAACGCCTCTGAAGCAATTCCTATGCCAGGGGCGATGGCCCCCCCGAAATACTCGCCTTTGGACGAAACATAATCAAAGGTGGTCGCAGTCCCAAAATCGACAACGATCAAACATCTCTTATACCGCTCGAAGGCAGCCACAGCGTTGACGATGCGGTCCGCTCCAACCTCTAAAGGATTGTCATAAAGGATGGGCATTCCTGTCTCGACATCGGGTCCAACAATGAGCGGTTCGACATGAAAATACTTATCTGCCATCCTCTGGAGCATGTCTAAGACCGGAGGGACGACAGAGGAGATAATCATCCCATCGAAATCTTTAATATCGATCTTGTCGAACATGAAGAGATCCCGAAAGAGGATTCCCCACTCGTCTGCTGTCTTTTCCCTCTCGGTTCCGATCCGCCAGTGATCAACCAGGACCTCTCCATCGTAAACCCCCAGGACCGTATTCGTATTGCCGACATCAATTACCAACAGCATAAGACCTCCCTCTCCTAAAAATAAGCTTCAGCCAAATCCCCCTTCATCCCCCTTTACTAAAGGGGGACCGAGGGAGATTATCCCTCAACCTCAACCTTAGCCTCTTATCTCTTATATTCCACATCTCCTGCCACAACCCTCTTCCGCTCCCCATCCTTTGTCTCTAAAATCAAGGCGCCATCTGAATCGACCTCGATGGCCGTGCCCAATAGAACTTCCCCGAAGGAGGTCACTTGAACGGGTCTGCCTTCGATTCGGGCTTTTTCTCTCCATGCTTTCAGAACAGGAGCCGCCCCCTCCCTAAGCAAAGTTTCATACCACGCTTCCAACTCCTCTAACAGGACCTGCAGGAAAGCCTTTCTTGAAACGGATTGTCCCATCTCTCTCTTTAAAGAAGTGGCAAGGCCGCGGATCTCTTTTGAAAACATTTTCTCATCCATGTTGAGGTTAACTCCTATGCCGAGTATAACAAAATGGATTTGATCCACCTCTGAGTGAATTTCATTCAGAAGGCCCGCCACCTTTCGACCCTTCAAAAGGATGTCATTCGGCCATTTGATCGTAGGCTGAAGTCCCGAAAACTTTTCGATGGCCTCTGCCGTAGCCACCGCCGCCATCAAGGTAATAAGAGATGCCTGTTGGGGAGGGATCACCGGACGGAGAATGACCGAAAGATAGAGGTTGGAGAGTCGTGGGGAATACCATTTTCTTCCCAGCCTTCCTCTCCCTTTCCTCTGAGATTCGGCGACGAGGATCTCTCCCTCTTCAGCACCCTGGAGGGCCAACGCGTAGGCGGTTGAGTTCGTTGAATCCACGGAATTAAAGTGATGGATCACCCTTCCCATCCATTTTGTCGTAAGAAGGGGGCTAACTTCAGAAGGGGTAAGCAGATCCGGAGAGCGGGTCAACCGATATCCAGTCCGTGTTGAAGCATCAATCTCATAACCCAAGGCTCTTAGATTTCTTATTCTCTTCCAGACCGCTGCCCGGGTCACCTTCAGTTGA
>CAYMTD010000400.1:0-2814 GCA_964393245.1 uncultured Syntrophaceae bacterium | reverse complement strand
TGATCTCAAGGGTCTTGGGGATGCCCGTGACCAGATCCCTTCCCTTGACTTCAATGGATTGAGGGTTTTCTTCCGGATAGGCGGTCCCGATATTGATCTTAATCAGTTCCGCTGTACGTTCGCCGATGAGGAGGTTATATTTTCTTTTGACGTATTGCACGATGGCCTCATCCATCTTGTCCCCTGCCACGCGGATCGACTGACTCGTGACAATTCCTGAGAGGGAAATGACCGCCACCTCTGTCGTCCCCCCTCCGATATCGACGACCATATTGCCGGAGGCTTCGGTAATGGGGAGCCCTGCGCCAATGGCTGCAGCCATTGGCTCTTCGATCAAATAGATCTCCCTTGCACCTGCAGACTGAGCCGACTCCCTCACCGCCCTTTTTTCCACCGGTGTAATGCCGGAGGGAACGGAGATGACGACTCTGGGCCGAATGAGGGCCTTTCGGTTATGGACCTTCGCGATGAAATATCGGAGCATCTCTCCAGTGATTTCGAAATCCGCAATGACCCCGTCCTTCATCGGCCGGATGGCAAAGATCGTTCCCGGGGTTCGGCCGAGCATCTCCTTGGCCTCTCGCCCCACCGCCAAGATATGCTTCTCCCCTCTCGAATCCCTCTGAACAGCCACAACAGAGGGTTCGGAAGAGACGATCCCTTTTCCCTTTACATAGACAACCGTATTGGCCGTTCCGAGATCGATAGCCAGATCAGTTGAAAACAGACCCCACAACGAATCGAAGACCATTCCAATCTCTCCTATGTTTTAGTGAAGCCCACCTCTCAATTTACGGTGGGAACAAAGTTGAGATATCTTAACAAATACCTCCTATCGAATCAAGAGAATTCACAAGGATCGCTTCCCCTTGTCTTTTTTAGGGGGATTGATTAATATTCGGGGTTAGAAAGGAGAGGGTTTATGCTGAGAATCCTAAGGGAACATGCTACCTCCTGGATGCTACGGGGCATCCTGATCCTCGTCGCTGTCACATTTATTTCGTGGGGAGGGTATTCCCTGATTCGGGAGAAAAAAGTTACCTACGCCGCCAAAGTGAATGGAGTCGAGATCCAGATGAATGATTATTCGGAAGCCTATCAGAGAGCGATCAAGCAGTACCGGGACGCCCTGGGGTCATCCTTTTCAGAAAAGATGATCGAAGACCTTGGCCTGAAGGGAAAGGTTCTGGATGACCTCATCTCCAAAGTGCTCATCCTTCAGGAAGGGGCGAGGCTGGGGCTCGACGTCCAGACTGAGGAACTCCAGAGGAGCATCGAATCCATCCCCTCTTTTCAGACCAATGGCCAGTTTGACCCGCGCACCTATGAACGATTCCTTCGCTTGAACCGGATGAGCCCTGAGCAGTTTGAACAGATGCAGAAGGAGAGCCTCCTCATTTCAAAGGTAGTCAATCTCGTCCGACTGAACGGTGGAAAGGTTTCGGAGCATGAGATTCTTGAAACCTATCTTTTTGAAAACGAGAGAATCAATCTCACCTTTATCAAAGTCAACCCGGACGCTTTCAAAGGACAGGTGACGGCGAACGAGATAGAGATAAAAGACTATTATCAGAAACATCAGGAAGAATTCAGAACACCCAATTTTCTCCAGGTTCAATACCTCATCTTCAGACCCTCCGACCATGAGGGAAAGGTTCAAATCACTCCTAAGGAAATCAAGAGAACCTACGATCTTAGAAAGGAAAGGTATACGACACCGAAAAGAGTGAAAGCGCGGGAGATCCTGATCAAAATAGCCCCGGAGGATTCTCCCGAAAAGGTGGAGGAGAAGAGAAAAAGGGCCGAAGAGATTTTAGCAAAGGCCAAGACGGCGAAAGACTTTGGTTCGCTGGCCAGACAGGTTTCTGAGTCTTCGACCGCCTCCAAGGGGGGTGACCTGGGATGGATTCAGAGGGGGACGTTGGGAGAGCCCATGGAATCGACGCTCTCTTCCCTCAAGAAAGGAGAGTTGAGCGGTGTGCTCAGAGGGAAAGAGGGATTCTATATTTTCAAGATAGATGAAGTGGTAGAGGAGAAGCAAAAACCATTGGAAGAGGTAAAAGATCAGATCCTGCAGGAACTCAGGAAAGAGAAAGGCAAAGCCGAAGCCTCCCGCCGGGCGGATGATACCTTCTATACCCTTTTCCGGAGCAGGGATTTAGAGGGTTATGCGAAGGAGAAGGGGGTGCCGATCAAGACGACGGGATTTTTTAAAGAAGGCGAAGAGATTCCAGAAATAGGTCGAAATCCGTTGTTTCATTCGAGTGCCATCTCCTTGAAGGTCGGCGAAATCTCCCCTGTGATTAACGTTCCCCCAAACTTCTATATTCTGAAATTGCTGGATAAGAAAGAATCACGGATTCCATCCTTGGAGGAAGCGAAGGAAGAAGTGAAACGCAAGGCCATCGGATTAAAAGCAGACGAAAAGGCTCGTCAGGTAGCGGACGAGCTCCTCAATCAAATTCGGTCGGGAAAGCCCCTCCGCGAAATAGGAAAGCAACAGGGTCTCCAGGTGGAGGAGACTGGATTCTTCCCGCGCACCCAGGGAGTGGTTCCCAAGATTGGACCTGCTGGAGAGTTCATGGGTGCCCTCTCCTCTTTGACCCCCAAACATCCCGTTCCCAAAGAAGTCTTCCGAACAAAGGATGCCTATTTTGTGGTAAGACTTTCCACCCTGGAGCAAGCGGACAGGAATAAATTTCCCGAAGCCAAGAAAAATCTCGAAAGACGTCTGGCCTATCAGAAGCAGGAAGAATTTTTTCAGAATTGGCTGAGCCAACTCCGAGCCAAAGCCAAGATCGAGATCAATAAGGA
>CAYMTD010000399.1:0-2823 GCA_964393245.1 uncultured Syntrophaceae bacterium | reverse complement strand
ACGCTTGCCTGTCTCTTATCGGAAGCCCTCATGAGCTGATCAATGAGGGGATCCGGGATGGAGGCTCCTTCCACGTGCTTATTGACGTAACGGGCCATGCCGACGGACTTCAGCAGGGTGATTCCCACGACAATAGGAACTTTGAAATGAGCAACCTTTTTTACAAAGGCCTCGAAGAGGGTCGCGTCGTAGACGGAGTTGGTGAAGAAGAAATCGACTCCCATCCGAATCTTCTTCTCCATATCCATGACCTCCAGATCGAGGACATGACCCTTGGCGGTCGCATTGACCATCGTCCCCACGCAAAATTGAGGCTTTCCCTGAAGGTCGTTGCCCACGAGATCATAACCTTCCTGCAGGCGCTTGGCTGCTCCAAGCAACCCAATCACGTCGAGGTCGAAGACCGGTTGGGCTTCGAAATGGTCGCCAACAGATGGATGGTCTCCCTTTAGAAGGAGGAGATTTTGCAGCCCTAAGACAGAGGCATTCAGAAGCTCAGATTGGAGGGCCAGTCGATTCCGATCGCTGCAGGAAAGATTGTAGATGACCTCCATCCCCTTCGCCTTCAGCAAGGCACAGAGGGAGAGGGATCCCAGCCTCATGATTGCATTCTGGAGATCTGGCACATTGACGGCATCCACCCGGCCCTTTAGGAGGTCCGCGTTGCCATAGATTTCACTGAGGTCAGTCCCCTTAGGAGGCTGGAGCTCAACCACCACCGCAAACTTCCCCGAATCCAAACGTTCCTTGAAACTCATACGGCTCTCCTTTGCCTTCTCTTAATAGCGTATCAGGGTACCCGGTAAAACAATCACTCGTTTGTTCTCCTGATCCCCTGATCTTCTGAGTCCTTCATCCTGATTCCCTCATCTTCTGATCACCTTCCTATTCCACCTTTGGACGGGGGAGCAATCTGGCCATCTCCGTAATTTGGCTGATCATCTGCTCCCATTCAATGGCCATGATATGGACCCCATGAACCCCCTCAATCTCCCTCAATTCTTGAATCTGCTCCACACAGAGCTTGATTCCTTCCTCGGCCGGTTTCTTCGCTTTGACAATCCGATCAATCATCTCATCAGGGATGATAATACCGGAAACATTCTTAGCCATGTATCGCGCCATACCTCCTGACTTCAAAGGGGTGACACCGCCCAGGATGTGAACCCTCTCATGGAGCCCGCGATCTCTCACCATCTTCATCCACTCCTTGAAGCGCTTCATATCGTAAATACACTGCGTCTGGATGAAGTCCACTCCCGCCGCGACCTTCTTGCCCAGCCGAACGGCCCGGAATTCGAAGGGGTCACCGAAGGGATTCTCCGCTGCACCGATGAACATTTTGACTTGGCCCTCAACTTTTTCCTCTCCGCCCAGAAGCGTTCCTTGATCCCGCAGGGTCCGAACACAGTCAATCAGCTGGATGGAGTCCAAGTCATGAACGTTCTTGGAGTCTACCTGGTTTCCAAACGTATGATGATCGCCCGTCAGACAGAGCATGTTCTTGATGCCCAAAGCGGTAGCCCCGAAGAGGTCGCTTTGAATGGCGATTCGATTCCGGTCTCGAGTCACCATCTGCATCACAGGCTCCAGACCCATCTGAATCAGGAGGGAGGAGGTTGCAATGCTTGACATCCGGACAATGGCTGTCTGGTTATCGGTGACATTGACCGCATCGACATAACCCCTCAAAAGATCCGCCTTTCGTTTGACGACACTGATGTCGTTCCCCTTTGGAGGACCTAATTCGCCGGTGACTGCAAAAAGCCCTTTCGTCAAAATCTTTTCCAGATTGCTTCCTGATTTCATACCTTGAGATCCTCCCGCACAATCCTTCTCGGCCCGCTGTCTCTGGATTCGACTCCCCACCTCTTGGCAGGAATAATTTCTTCCAGTTTGTGGAGTTGTCCCAGGGTCTTGAGACGATCATAGATGAGTTGCCATGAACAATCAGCTTCCCGTTTGATCTCACATTTCCCTTTGGAAGAGCCGCCGCAGGGTCCATTGAGAAGTTGCTTGGCACATCGAGCGATGGGACAAATTCCCCCGGTTTTTTCAAGGACGCAATTCCCGCAAGCCTGACACCGTTCCTCCCAGCGACCGTGCTCAACGGTTTCGCCCAAGAAAGTTGTATTGACCCCGGGGAAAACCGGGGTCGCAGGGAAGTGTCGAACTAAAGTTTGAACGCCCACGCCACAGGCAATGGATACGACCGCCTCGACCTTTTCGATGGTCTCGGTCAACTCCAAGGCAAATTCGGGTTCGCACTGACGGGCAGGCGTCGCTTCCAGCACTTCGATCGGTCTCCCCATTTTCTTTCTTGCCATTCTTAGACCGGAAGCCAGCAACCCTACTTCCTTGTCTCCTCCTGCGTGGCAAACCGTAACACAGGCCCCGCATCCTGACAAGAGAATCTTATTGTAGGGGTTAAGATACCCTAAGATCTCTTCCATCGGTTTCTGTTCAGCTTTGATCATTTACTCCTCCTACGTAAGGGCAAAAGAGTCAGGAGTTAGGGCAAAACCACTTGCGACTCGCGCCTCACGCTCTCACGGATAATTTGACTTTACACTTTTGCTGGATTGGGTCCCAATTTCCGCAGTTGCTCCGATTTCCGATGAAGGGCTTCTGCCAGCCGGACACCGCTGTTGGTTGCGAGATGACAGATCTCCAGTCTTTCCTTTTCCAGACCGATCTTCTCCAGCATCCGCTGGGCGTAGAGGAGACGTCCCTTGGCCCGGAGGTTTCCCCGAAGAAATTGGCAGTTTTCTTCGAAGCATCCGAAGATCATCACCCCATCGGCCCCTGTCTCGAGAGCCTTCA
>CAYMTD010000398.1:0-2828 GCA_964393245.1 uncultured Syntrophaceae bacterium | reverse complement strand
CTTAAAGCATCTGATTGAACCAGAAGCAGGAATGGGCGAGGTCTTCAAGGCACTGGTTCAGCATAAAGGGATAGAGAACCCCCGGCTGGACGGGTTGAGGGAATTACGGGAGATAACGGTTTGAGGGTTGAGAATGTAGGTGTTTGGAGGAACCGATGAAGGTTTTAGGGCTCTTTGGTAGCCCAAGAAGGGGAGGCAATACCGACATCCTTTTGGAGGAAGCCCTTAAAGGCGCTGAGGAGGAAGGGGCAGAGATTGAGCGTCTTTACCTGAGCGGTCTGAAGATCACTCCCTGTTTAGAGTGCCGCGGGTGTGACGAAACGGGAAGCTGTATCATTCAGGACGACATGGAGAAGATCTACCCAAAGTTATTAGAGGCAGATATTATCATCCTCGCCTCACCGATTTTCTTTTATGGTGTCACAGCGTGGGCGAAAGCCCTGATTGATCGAAGTCAAGCCGTTTGGGCGAGGAAATATCTTGTCAAGGATCCCACCATGAGAAAGAAGGGAAAGAGGAGAAAAGGATTCTTTATCTCTGTGGGGGCCACAAAGGGGCGGAAAGTTTTTGAGGGAGCCATTCTGACGGTAAAATATTTTTTTGATGCGCTCAATGTAGACCATGCGGGGGAATTGGTCTATCGGGGCGTGGATGGGAAGGGTGAAATTTTAAACCATCCGGATGCGCTCGGGCAGGCAAGGGAAGCCGGCAGGAGGCTGGTTCAGAGTGCATGAAGCCACGAAAGAAGATGAAACAGGATTCGATTGGGAGAATCCATTGAGAAAAAACTTTATTCTTTTAGTGATGATTTTGGGTTCACCGTTCTGGGTAACAGCGAAATACGACTTCGTTCTCGAGATGCGCGAAAAGACGGTGAAGTCCTCATCGTGTAATGAGTGTCAAAACTGATCCCTCTATCCCTCACAAACCGGGCTGGAGGTCATCACGTGCCCACTGGAAAATATGGGGATTATCGTATCATCCCCAATACCCAAGTGAAAGATGCCGATGGGAAGGCCATCCTTTGGCAGGAAGAGATTTTCTTCACCCTTAAAGGAGGAGGCGAGAACCATGACGCAATGGAAATGTTCAAATTGTGGGTATACATTTGGGGCGGATACCGTTCCGGAACGATGTCCCTCCTGCAAGCAGACCTGCACGTTCAGCGATGTGACCTGTTACATTCCGGATTGCGGAGGGCCCGGGAATCTCGATCCGAGGCTGGTTGGGAAAAAGGATAAACCGGTTAACGAATAGCAAAGAGCCATTCCAGTTTTCAACATAGGATGACATTTTTTATTTGGGGAGAGCTTTCAGATTGACATTCTTGTCATGCCGAACTTGGTTCGGCATCTCGTCAGTGGAATTTGAACGTAGGTATTCAACCTGGTGGGCAGGGAAAACATGGAATAGAAACCTGTCAATGCTTAAATTATCACTTGGAGATTGGAGGAAATGAAGATGCGACTTAAAGGTAAAAAGGTGGTTATCTTGATTGAGAGCAATTACCAGGATTTGGAGTTCTGGATCCCCTACTACCGTTTGAAAGAGGAAGGGGCTGAGGTCACCGTAGTGGGTTCCGGTAGCAGCCGCACCTATACGAGCAAATATGGCTATCCAGTAGAGGCAGAGAAGGAGGCCAAAGACATCGATATGTCCAAATACGACGGGGTGGTCATTCCCGGAGGCTATGCCCCCGATCTGATGAGACGGTATCCAGACATGGTGCGAATCGTGCGCGAGGCGGACCAAAAAGGTAAGGTGATTTCAGCCATCTGCCACGCGGGCTGGATGCTCGTCTCCGCCGGCATTCTCAAGGGAAAGAAAGCAACAGGTTTTTTTGCTATCAAAGACGACCTTGTCAATGCGGGAGCCCGTTATGTGGATGAGGAGGTCGTGCGAGACGGAAATCTAATCACGTCGAGAAAACCGGATGACCTGCCTGCCTTCTGTAGGGAGACCATAGAGGCTCTGGCGAAATAGAAGGTTCATGAGAAAGGAGATGAATATGGGGAAAAGAGCAAAGGAGACTTTTGCGTGCCGCTATTGTGGGGCTGAAGCAGATATTGCGCTTGAGGGATTTGAAGGCGTTAAGGATGTCATTCGGAGAATGAAGAAGGGAGTCTGCAAATCCTGCGGGCAAGAGGTCGAAATGGAGATGAGCGACAAAGAGACCTATGTCTGCCATTCTTGTAGGGCCGAGGCTGATATGACGCTCGAAGGTTTTGAAAAAGTGGAGGACGTCATCAAGAGGGAGAAGGGGCTTGCCTGTAAAGCCTGTGGACAAGACGTTCCGTGGACAGAAAGGGAAGATATCAAGGCGGTCAAAGTGGCCATTGAAGCGGAGAAGGAAGCCTATCAGAATTATTCAAGGCTTGCCAAGAAGACGAAAAACCCGAAAGGAAAAGAGATGTTTCAGCAACTCTCCGAATTCGAGGTGAACCATTATCAGAAGTTAAGAAGCCTCCTCAAAAACCTTCAGGAGAAAGGGGAGTGGATTCTCTATGAGGGAACAGAACTTAAGAAGAAATCCGTTCCCCTGAAGACTGAGAAGCCGAAGGGTCAGGAACAACTGACAGACATGGATGCTTTGAAAATAGCTATCAAGGAAGAGAAAAAAGCAGAGGGCTTCTATCGTTCGATGGCTGAATTGACCAGAGATGCCCGGGGAAAGGATATGTATAGGCGCCTGGCCAATGAGGAAGCCCTTCATGAGAAGGTATTAAATGACCAGTATTACAGCCTTCACAACACAGGCATCTGGAGCTGGGGGGATTAAACAGCATAGCGCATAGAGCCCAGAGCATAGAGGATCGAGTAGCCGCAGG
>CAYMTD010000397.1:0-2852 GCA_964393245.1 uncultured Syntrophaceae bacterium | reverse complement strand
GCTGCAAGCAAGCCCGCGACAGAAGAGGTCATTCAATTGTTTCGGAGGGAGTTTAGAATATCTGTTGATGTGATCTTCGGCGGTTCAGGATTTGTCCTGTCCCAGATGAAACTTGCCAGGAAAGGTGACCTCTACTTTCCTGGATCCTCCGATTTCATGGAGCAGGCAAAAAAAGAGGGATGGGTCTTTGCTGAATCGGAAAAAATTGTTGTCTACCTTCTTCCCGCTATTAATGTCCAAAAGGGGAACCCAAAAGGTATCCACTCACTTAAAGATTTGACCAGGCAAGGAATTCGTGTGGCCATCGCCAATCCGGAACAAGTCTGCGTCGGGATGGTTGCGGTAGAAATCATTGAAAAAAATCTGACATCATTGGAAAAGAGAAGCTTCAAAAAGAACTTGGTGAATTATACGGAAAGCTGTGAGAAAACAGCCAATGCGATCTCTCTCAAGGCGGTCGACGCCGTCCTGGGCTGGAGAGTCTTTCAATACTGGGACCCCGAACGGATCGAAACCATCTATTTGAAGCCCGAACAAATTCCAAGAATCGGCTATATCCCGATTGCTATCTCCAAATTTACAGAGGAAAGAGTCGCGGCTCAAAAATTTATCGATTTCCTCATTTCCCCTCAAGGCAAAGCGATCTTTCGGAAGCATTCCTATTTGGTTGAGTTAAGAGAGGCACGACGATTTACTCAATCGGATACCTCAGTGGGAGGTGAATATATTCTTCCCCGCGAATGGAGGACGATTAAAAAATAGCAAAGGGCATAGAGCATACAGCATGGACTCGTTCATTTTTATTAACACCCCTAAGAAATCTCCTCCCCCCTTGGAGACTGTGTCGTAATTGGCGAAACGGTAAAAAATGTCATGCTGAACCCTGGACTGATGAAGATCAGGCTTGTTTCAGCATCTAATACAATGAATAAGTTACGAGACCCTGAAACGAGTTCAGGGTGACACAAAATGGATTACGACATAGTCTCTTGCGGGAGAAAACGAAGGCCCGAGCAACTTAAAAGCACCCCCATCCTTTCCTTCCCCCATTAAGGGGGAAGGAACTGTTTGGGAGCATTGGTTATTAGGATAATTCGTGGATAGGGACTAAAAAGATGAGCTTTCGATATGCGATGATCGGAGCTGCCATCTGTATTTTCATCTTCTACCTGGGACTCATCCTTTCCCTTTTCTACTTTGTCGGCGGAAAGGGAGTCTGGGAGGCATTCGCAAACCCCTATACGCTTTTTTCAATCCGGCTGAGCCTCATCGCAGCAACCATCGCCACCTGCCTCGCCGTGATCATCGGGCTTCCCTCTGCCTATGCCCTTTCACGCTTCGAGTTTCCAGGGAAGCGAATCGTAGACACCTTTTTAGAAATCCCGATCATCATGTCTCCCATTGCCCTGGGGGCTTCATTTCTCGTCTTCTTCAATACCCCGTTGGGAGAGTTGATTCAAAACAAGGGTATCTTCTTCGTTTTCGAGGTTCCAGGTATCATCTTAGCCCAGTTTGCCACGATCGCTGGCCTCGCAACCCGGTTAATGAAAGCCTCTCTCGATGAAATTTCTCCAAGATATGAATCTGTCGCTCGATCCCTTGGGTGCTCTTCGTGGCAGGCCTTCTACCGGATCACTCTACCCCTTGCGTATAAAGGGCTTCTTGCTTCCATCATTCTCTCCTGGGCAAAAGCCGTTGGAGAATTCGGAGCCACGGTCACCCTCGCTGGGGCAATGCCGGGAAAAACCGAGACCATGCCCATTGCCATATTTACGGCGATCTCCTCAGCAAAGATCGACAAGGCCATCGTTCTCATCCTCATTTTAGTTATCTTCGGACTCCTGACGCTTTACAGCGTCCGATGGTCCGGGAAAAAGTACCGATATGATTAAGATCGCAGGCCTTACGATTCTTTTCGATTCTTTTAAGATCGAAAATCTCGACATCCAGATTGAGCAGGAGGAATTTCATTTTCTTCTTGGACCCACCGGAAGTGGGAAGACATTGATCCTTGAATCAATCATTGGGTTACACAAACCGAGGCAGGGCAGGATCTGGATCGGTGATCGGGAGGTTCAAGCCTTGCCACCAGAGCAGAGGGAAATCTCTTACGTTCCTCAAGACCTGGCCCTCTTCCCCCATCTGAAAGTGAGTGAGAACATCCTCTTTGGGATCAGATCAAAAAACCTCGACCTGAGAATCTATAAAAGCTACATCGACGACCTCGTCGAGGTAATGAAAATCGGGCATCTTCTCGAGAGATATCCTGCCAACCTCAGCGGAGGGGAGAAGAAAAGGGTTGCTCTCCTGAGGGCATTGGCACCGAAGCCGAAACTTCTGCTCCTGGACGAACCCCTCTCCGGTCTTGATCCATGGATTAAAGCGGAAATTCAGCATCTGTTAAAAACCCTGCATTCCTCATTTCGTCCAACCACTTTATGCGTCACGCATGATTTTGAAGAAGCCTACCTCCTGGCGGATCGGATCACGATCTTTATGGACGGAGAGGTGAAGCAGGTCGGGGAAAAGGACGAGGTATTTCTAAGACCCGGATCCAGAAAGGTCGCCCAATTCTTAGGCGCAAGAAATGTTTATCGGGCAAGAATCACGGGGAATGAAGAAGGCCAACAGCAATGGATTCTGGAGGTGAACGGCCTTCGATTTTCCATTCCAATGAGGTCCCAAAAGGGAAAGATGGAGGTGGGGCAGGAGGTCGATCTCTTCGTCCGTCCTGACGAGGTAATGATTATCCGGGAGGAAAAACCGGTGAAGGAATCCTTGAAGCGAAACATTTTCGAAGGACAGATTCTTGAGATCATCGACAGAGGAAGACACCAAACGGTCTATTTCCA
>CAYMTD010000396.1:0-2855 GCA_964393245.1 uncultured Syntrophaceae bacterium | reverse complement strand
TGCCCGGAGCGTCTCACCTTTGATATATCCCGGCGTCGGAACCGCTTTCGATCTTAATTCCCGAAGTAATTTTGAGAAGTCAGCTTCTTTTCCTTTTCTAACCTTCCGATCGATAATGATCGTCACAGCCATGGCCCGCCACCTCCCTCATTTTTTTTCCATGCTACCAAGTCTGTTTAAAGAATTCAAGGGGAATTTATGCTTCGGGGATCGGTTCTTTCTTGGATTGTTTTTGTATTTCCTCTATGCGCTATGCCCTTTGCCCGTTACGGATTAGTGATATCCTTCCAGTTCACCCTTTGGGATGACCCATAGGAAATGTTCGGGGGTCAGGGTCTCTGAACGGCCATCGATGCGAAAGGTGATCTGGCCATTCTCTCGGGAGAGGCCAAGGCCGAAGATCTTTTCAAGCCTCAAGAGGCGATTCACGATCTCTTCCCATTTTTTATCGTCGATTGGATGGATCCTACAGCCCTTGTACTGGGGCTCTTCCAATCTGCCATTTGGATCGTAGAAGATGACCTCTCCAGCGGAGGCACCAGCCAGAATTTTGGCTCCTTTGTAAGGAGACGCCATTCGCCGCAAGATTCCGCCATAATCACGAAAGAGGCCAAGCATGAGCACCGATCCGCCCATAAGAGCCTGGCCCAAATGTTCATAGGCCGTGCCCACAATATTTACCTGCAGCCCGGGACCCGTTGGATCGCTCACTGCACAGACCCATCCCCGGTCCACCACATTGCCCAGGATATTGAATGTCCCTCCCTTTGCAGAGTATCCCGTCACCTTGCCTGCATCGCCGTGAATCTCCAGTGTTCCGGAGTGCATCACCATGCCGGTAAAGTTCTGGGCGTGGTTGTGCACCCTTACCCATGTGCCCATGTTAAATGCACCACAGTATTCCCCCGGACTTCCAAAGACGTCCACGGTCGTATCGAAGGTAGAACCCGCTCCCATTCCCATGCCTATACCTCTCTGGCCTCCTGCCCTGTAAACGATGAATTTCCTCCATCCAGCTCGGTGGGCGTAGTCGAGAAAACAACTGAGTACACGCAGTGGGTCGATTCCTTCGGGCAGGAATCCCCTGGCATCCACCACGAGCACCTGGTCTTTATTCTTCGGCGGTCCGACCTCCCGAGCAACCCTGAACGTCACGCGGACCATCCCGGTTTCGCCTTGGATGGGGTGGAGAATGGAAGGGACGCGGTCGAGCAAGGAGTTGATCTCATCGTGTAAGATATGGAGGAGTGTTCCCCTGTCTTTGCCCCCAATGTCCCAGCCGGGCAGATGATCGTAGATTTGTGTCAATTCATCAATCGCTCTAACGCTCGGCAGGTTCTCTGTGATGCTTTCCAACGCCTTCGTAAATTCGCTAAAATTCCACCTCGGCAACCTTTCCCTGATAAAAGCTGAGGGGTTCGATCCGGATGCGGTATCCATTGGATGAGCCATCGTTGAGCGTGTTCGCTCGGCAGTAGGATATTCCCCATGAGGGATCTTGATGGGCCGGCCAAATTTATCTACCACTTCGTGTCCCGTAATCCTTCCCCTCTCGTCGTAAAAGACTCTGCTCACCATCCCGGTATTGACCGTAAAGGTGAGACCGGGAACGGTGCTTCGCATCAGTCCAAGACGGTGAAGTTCTTGAATTCCAGCATCGCTCCCCTGTTTCTCGGAGCAGATGATCGAGACGAAGTTTTCCCCATCGTCATAAAGCATGGCCACATTAGGTCGGAGCAGCGAGGGATCGATGATATCCAGTCGTTCAATCACCCGGCGGTAGGGATCGATCCGTCCGCAAAGGTATTGGTAAGGGCCATCCGGTGCGCTTTCGAGCTCTACCTCCTGTACACGCTGGAAACGCTCTTTGATCTCGGATGGCAACTGAGTGAAATTCCATCCCGTGGTAGGAGAGAAGGATTCGACCAGCGCATCGAAGGGGTAATGCAGGTATTGACTGAGCAAGTGAAGCTTAAGGGAAGCTACGGCTGTGTCCGTCTGGGCCAGAGGCGTCAGGTTGAACTGAGAAACCCGGTTCCACATGGTACGATAGTTGGTTGTCTCTCCATTATGGGTCAAAGCGGTGTGAAGTTCGGCAAACGGATGGGCATTCATCTGATCCACAACGGATCCGGTGGCGAGCCTCCGATGGATGACGTTTACGGGTGCATCGGGGAGTTCCCATGGGATGTGTTTGCCGTCGCTTTTCCAGCAGCCGGAGTTCTTCCCGCAGGAGAGGACAGCTGCCGTCTTCTTTTGCACCTCCACATAGTTCTCGCGGGTGACGGTGCGGGCGAGCCGGTAGATGTATTCGTCTTCCGCCTCTTCGAGAAATTGAATGTTCTTTCGATAAGTGTCGACGGTGAGATCCCTGTACCGAATCTGTCGGGGCGGCCAGATGGGATCATTCAACAGGTCGTTCTCGATAAACCGATCCAGCTCTTGGGGTTGGACGCGTACGAAGAATCGGAAGACATCTCCTGGGTCTTTCTCACCAAAAAGCCTGAAATCCTGTTCCTCTCCTTTTTGATCCCGGCGATACGGGATGCGGCACCCCTGCAGATCCCCGTTAAAGTTGTCCACCCTGAGTCCCGAGAAGTACCGGGAATAAATCTCCTGCATGATTCGCTGGCGTTCGGTTAGAATCTGTGCTCTGGCCCTAACGCGGACCTCTGTAATGTCCATATCCGGATCCTTCTCGAGAAGTTCTTGTTCCACTTGCGGTTGCAAAGGCCCCTTGATCAGCACATGGAGGGCGTAATGATCCATGCGATGGGGGTAGCAGCCTCCTTTCCAGATTCCAACGCCATCCATTCCACGGTTCGCCATCCGGTCGAGTATCAAATCCATGACAT
>CAYMTD010000395.1:0-2859 GCA_964393245.1 uncultured Syntrophaceae bacterium | reverse complement strand
TGGCCTTGATGACCACCCGCTGCCCCTCCTTCACAAATCGTTTCATCCCTCCCAGGGGCGTCATGGCTCCCTGAAGAAGTTGAGCAGGGCTTCCATTCTTGGCAACGACCAGGTCTGCCTCTCCTGAGGCATGGGCAAGGGAGCCATAAAAGGGAAGTTTTCCGCCCAAAAGGGGAACAACCGTCCCGGCCACCGAACCCTTGATAAACTGCCTGCGCGTGATCTTCTTTTTCACGAGACGATCCATGAGACCTCCTTTACCTTTAATTGCAGATTTCAGGTTTTAGATTTCAGATTTTTTCAATCTACAATCTGCGATCTGAAGTTTGAAATTCGACTATTGCGTTAGCAAGAGTCGAGACACTCCCTTGTCCGTGCCGAACCAGATGCTATCCTTATCTTCCGCGGCACAGAAGACCGCATTGCTCAACAACCCATCCAAGGCAGTCAGGGATTCCCACTGACCTTTTGGAGAATGATAAATGCTTACCCCGTTATCCCTGCAGATGAAAATCTTCTCACGGGTAACCAAGATGGAATGAATTCCTCCGCCCTTGCAAGCATCGGTGGGATTCATCTTTGTCCAGGAATCCGAAGCCGGATCGTATTCGAAAAGCACCCCCGTGGCGCTCCCTGCCCATATCCGCGTTCCTACCTTCACCAACGATTTAATCTCCGGGTCTGTCAATCCTTCCTTCTGAGAATAGGTCTTCCAAATCTTTTTCTCCTTTTGAAAACGACTGATCCCGCCGCTTGTCCCCACCCACAAGAACTCCGGTTGAACCAGGAGGGTATTTACAAAATTACCCGAAAGGCCATCCTGAAGTGAGTAAAAATCCTTCCACCTTTCTGTCTTCTTGTCAAAAAGGTTCAAGCCTTTTTCAGAACCAACCCAAAGGGATTCACCGTCCAATGCCATGGAGACGACCTTCTTGGCCCGACCATTATTCGTATCAAACTTCTTCCATTGAGGCGCGCGTTGAGGAGAATAGTACGAAACTCCCCCGCCCCCAAAGCCGTAAAAATAGGTTCCAAACCAGATGCGATCTGCATCGGGGAGGATGACGGAAACATGGTTATAGGAGAGCAGGTTCTTCCACTTGATGGTGTCCCCATCATCTATCTGCTCCATCGGGTCACCTTTTGTTGTATAAGCCCTCCAGACTTTCGCCTTTTTATCATAAAGAGTAGCCCCACCTCCATAGGTTCCAAACCAGACCTCTTCGCCATGAACTGCAATCGCATAGACCATCTCACTCGACAATCCATCCTTTTGGGTGAGGTGCTGGAAAGAAGCAGGTTTCTTCTGGGGTTTCGATTCACCACAGGCGCTAAGTATAGGAATAAAGAAAAGGAGGATGAAGAAGGGGATAGTCATGTCGAATCGAATAGAGTTCTTCAATATCCAGCTCCTCGGCTCATCAGTGAGCACCCGATCTAAATGGGATAGAGAAAACTTTTCAAAAAACTGATCCAGATTTCTATACAATAATATTCGCCGGGGGGCAAGAAATTTTAGGCCTTATCCCTTGACAATCCAATTTTTAGTGATTATCTATTGTTCCAATCCACGGTGGCTTCCTATTTGGTTCCCCTGGAAAATGGAAGTATAACTAATTGATTTTTAAAGGTTCTCTTATTTCACGAGTGAGGAACGAGAAAAGCGATTTGGCTTTTTTCACAACGCCATAAAGATTTCAATTCTGGGAATGAAAGGAGAAGGAAAAGATGAAGATCAGACCATTACAGGACAGAGTGATCGTAAAACGGCTTGAGGAAGAGGAAAAGACAAAGGGGGGCATCATCATTCCTGATACGGCGAAAGAAAAGCCCCAGGAAGGGAAAGTGATTGCGGTTGGGAAGGGAAAGGTTACGGAAGATGGCAAGGTCCTCCCTCTGGATGTGAAGGTCGGGGACAAGATTCTGTTTGGCAAGTATGCAGGGACAGAGGTTAAGATCGAAGGGGAAGAACATCTTATCATGAGAGAAGAGGATATCTTAGGGGTTATCGAAGGCAAGTGAGCCCCGTTAGCGGTTAGAAGACCTTTGACCCTCTAACGGCGCTAAAAATTCAAATTCTAAAAGAATGGAGGTAGGTGGAGATGGCAAAAGAACTGAGGTTTGATCAGGAAGCCCGTAATTCTATTTTACGGGGAGTGAATATCTTAGCTGACGCAGTAAAAGTAACGTTGGGCCCTAAGGGGAGAAATGTCATTTTGGAGAAATCCTTTGGATCTCCCACCGTCACCAAGGATGGTGTGACTGTGGCAAAAGAGATTGAACTGGAAGATAAATTCGAGAACATGGGTGCCCAGATGGTGAAGGAGGTCGCCAGCAAAACTTCTGATACTGCCGGAGACGGAACGACGACCGCGACGATTCTTGCCCAGGCGATCTATCGTGAGGGTTCGAAGGTGGTGGCTGCTGGGGCCAACCCGATGGATTTGAAACGAGGCATCGATTTGGCGGTGGATGAGATCGTGAAAGAATTAAAGAAACTATCGAAGCCGACGAAAGATCAAAAAGAGATCTCCCAGGTTGGAACAATCTCTGCCAATAATGATGAGGGAATCGGAAGCATTATTGCGGAGGCCATGAATAAAGTGGGGAAAGAGGGCGTGATCACAGTAGAGGAGGCCAAAGGAATGGAGACCACGCTCGATGTGGTCGAAGGTATGCAGTTTGACCGTGGGTATCTATCCCCCTATTTCGTGACCGACCCGGAGAAGATGGAAGCGGTCCTTGAAGACCCTTACATCCTCCTCAGTGAAAAGAAGATTTCGAATATGAAAGACATGCTCCCCGTCCTGGAGCAGATCGCCAAGATGGGCAAGCCGCTTCTGGTCGTGGCCGAGGATG
>CAYMTD010000394.1:0-2866 GCA_964393245.1 uncultured Syntrophaceae bacterium | reverse complement strand
CCCGCCCGCAGGGCGGCGCTTCCCGGTAAGGTAATGTAATTTTACATTGTGCCCCTTGACCCCGCGCACAGCGCGGGGCTTGCGGGGCACGTTCCGGTCAAATCCCCGCCCGCTTGGTTCTTCACGGAGATGACTGATCTTCACTCTTTCTTGCCTGAGGATCCAAAAGAAGCGAAAAGGTTTTTCAATACCCTACCGACCGAACAGCAGTTCAATATGATCCTTAACAGCCGAGGGAGAGAACGGATCCGTACCCTTTTTCTTTCCGAACATCCCGGGGAGTTGATCCAAAGGCTTCCGGAACTGGAAGTCTACTTAACCGTCAAGGAAGTGGGGGAAAAAGACTGCCTGGATTTGATCTCCCTGACCACGCCCGAGCAATTCCAATATCTTCTCGATCTGGAGCTCTGGAAAAAGGATGCGCTAAGTCCCGAAAAGATACTTTATTGGATGGAACTTCTTCTCGAATCAGGAGAGGAAAGGGTGACTCAGTTTATCCGCACCTCAGATCCCGAATTTATTGGACTCCTTCTAAAAAAGTTCCTTAAAGTGATGACGGCCGATGGAGAACCCATGGAGGCTTCGGATCGTATCCCTCCTTTCACATTAGACCAATATTACTTCATCCATTTTAGGCAAAAGGAAGCCCGATCGGTCTTCATCCCCTTTTTACAGATACTTTATCGGATCGACGAGGAGGGGTATCGGAGATTGATGGAGGCGGTCATTGTGGAACTTGAGTCGGAAATGGAAGAGATAGGTTATCGTCTACGAAATGCCCGAATGGCCGACTATGGGTTCCCCGATTTCGAAGAGGCTCTGGAAATTTATCGCTTTGTCGATCTCGATTCCCTGAGCTTGGAGAAGAGAGCCATCCGGGGACGGATGCCTGGAGAGACGGAGAAGATCACCCCGCCCTTTTATCTCACCTTTCACGGGGAAGGCTCATTTCTCTCTGCCCTCCTCTCCAAAATCGATGATCCCCAGGAGCAGAATCGAATCCGAATGGAACTGGCAGTTCTTTCCAACAAGGCCATGATGGCTGAACCCATTGATCTCTTCGAGATCGATGAGATGAAGCGAGTGACCCAGAAGGTCTTCCATTATCTGAATCTTGGCCTTCAGTATGTGAGTGGAGAAGACGAGGTCGGGGCTCTTGAAGTGCTTCATGATTTTCCTCTTCAGAAAATTTTTCAATGCGGCGTTGGCGCCACCCTGCTTTTGAAGAAAAAGGCGGAATCCATTTTGAGAGAGCCATGGTTTTCTGGGGACCGGGGAAATCTCGTCTTCTTGGACCCACCGCATCTTGAAAAATTTGAAGGGGTGTTAAGAAAAAGACCAGTCCTTTATCGGAATGGGACGGCTGAGGATTTCAAGAGCCTTCAGGATTTCAGGGAGACAAAAAATATATTGGAAAGGGTCGAAGCGGTAACCCGCTTTTTGGGCGAGTCACTTCATGTCCATCCGAAACTATTAAAAGAGCGGGATCAAGAGATTACCCTTTCAACCATCTTTCTTACGGCTCTGGCGAACCAGATTCTTAAAGGAAGGTTTCAGTTTGAGTCGATTGAGAGCGCCCAGTTGCAACACCTTTTCTCTCGAATCTTTGAAAGGGATGAGAAAGGAAGGGGGGTCATCAGAACGGAGATCACGAATGGATGGAAAAATGCGTTAGAGTCAATGGAAACGGATGAGAACAGACGCATTCACCTTCTTGCCTTCAAGGATTTTTGCCTCGATCTCTTCGAAGAAGAATTCGGCCGAATTCCCCCCGGGGAAGAGGTTGACCCACGATTCGTGAAAGGTCTCCTCATCGGTAAATAAGGAGATCAAAAATCTTCCGATGAAAGAGAAATTGCCCTTTTCGTGTCCGGTGTGCGGCCAAAAAAAGGAATACGCATTTGCAGAACTCTTTGAAGGGGCTATCCTGACCTGTCCCCATTGCAAGCTCACCCTGACCCTCCACGGTCATATGTGGAAAGATGTTCAAAAGGAAATCGGGAAATTGAAGGAGAAGACCTCAATCTCTTGAAATCAACTGGCCAGACCTTTAGGTTCGCTTCATCAAGAAGAGAGCGATATTCCCGGCACCAATGATTTTTTTGTCCTCCACCATCAACTTTTGGTTTCCGATCAATCCAGGTATTCCCTTTTGTGACAGGAAGTCTCGGTGGTTCGAATAGTGCTCACGTCCGGCCACTCTCTCAATCAACAGAACGAAAGCCTTATAGAACCAACCCATTGGGAAACGACTCAGGTTGGGGTGAAAATCTATGATGAGAATTCTTCCCACTTTTTTAGTGACCCGAATCATTTCACTCATCACCGTTGACCGTATCTCGCGCGGCATCTCGTGCAAAGTAAACATGGCAAGCACCAAATCAAACGAATCTTTCCGGTAAGGCAGGTTAGCCGCGTCGCCTAACTGAAGATCTGCATCGTCTCCCAATTTGATACGGGCCACCTCTAACATCGATGGCGATAAGTCTATTCCATATACAGAGCATCCGGCTTGGCGATAGAGCATAAGATTTGAACCTGTTCCACACCCAACCTCAAGGACTTTCATCCCCGGCTTAGGAGGATCCATTTTCATTCCGATATGCCTCAAGGCATGGGTCAACGGCCCGACGAAGCGATCATAATGAGCCGCAGATGTTCGGTATGGATCCTTGGCCATCTTTTTTCCCCAAACAAATCGACGACGGAAACTGAGACAGGGACAGGAGATTGACCAGCAAAATTTCTCTGCCGCCTACGCCAGGATAGGGCTGGGACCCTTCATTTTAGATCCTCATCCCTTTCATCTCCTCCAACTCTAAGGCGAGGGACTCCCAGGACTGGGTCAGGGTTTTCACCAGCTCCT
>CAYMTD010000393.1:0-2869 GCA_964393245.1 uncultured Syntrophaceae bacterium | reverse complement strand
CCTTCAAGGACTCGTCGTCATAGACAATCTCCATCGCCCTTCCCCCCAAGACATAGGAGGGCCTCACCACCACCGGATACGTAATTTCATTGGCGACGCGGAGGGCCTCCTCGATCGAGTGGGCTGTTCCATTGGGAGGTTGGATCAGCCCCAGTTTCTTGAGCAGAGCCTTGAACCGTTCACGGTCCTCGGCACGATCGATGTTATCGGGAGTTGTTCCGATGATCTTCGCGCCCGCTTTCTGCAAAGGGACTGCAAGATTGAGAGGGGTTTGACCCCCAAACTGAACAATCACCCCATCCGGGTTTTCCAGATCGACGATATGGAGGACATCCTCAAGGGTCAGAGGCTCAAAATAGAGTTTGTCAGAGGTATCGTAGTCCGTGGAGACCGTTTCTGGATTGGAGTTGACCATGATCGTCTCGTATCCAAGCGCCTTCAGAGCGAACGAAGCATGGACACAACAATAGTCAAATTCGATCCCCTGGCCGATCCGGTTGGGTCCCCCTCCTAAGATCATGATCTTCTTCTTCGTAGAGATCTTTGCCTCATTCTCGGTTTCATAAGTGGAATAATAGTAAGGGGTATAGGCTTCAAATTCTGCACCGCAGGTGTCCACCAGTTTGTACGTTGGCAAAACCTCCTTTTCCCTCCGCATCCTCCTCAAGGTGGCTTCATCCACGCCAAGGAGATGAGCCAACTGGAAGTCAGAGAAGCCAAATTCTTTTGCTTTTCTCAGAAGCTGTTCGGGAAGGCGAAGCTGATGCGGAATCTGAATCTTCCAGAGCTCGAGGTCCCTAACTTTTGCCCCGTAAGTGCGAATCTCTTTCTCCAGGTCGGTGATCTCGCTGATATGATAGAGAAACCAAGGATCAATCTTCGTCAACTCGTGGATTTCCTCCACCTTCATCCCGAGGAGCAACGCATGCCGAATGTAAAAAATTCTTTCAGCATTCGGCGTGATGAGTTTCTTCCGGACTTCCTCAAGATATTGAGACGGATCGCTCTCGATCTCTGAAGGAAAGGGGATCTTGTCTTTTCCATCTGAGCCCAGACCCTGCCTTCCGATCTCAAGGGACCGAAGTCCCTTCTGGAGGGCCTCTTTAAAGGTTCGACCGATGGCCATGGTCTCGCCCACGGACTTCATCGAAATGGTGAGCGTGGGATCCGCTCCGGGAAATTTTTCGAAGGTGAATCTCGGAACTTTCACCACACAATAGTCAATAGTGGGTTCGAAGCAAGCTGGCGTCTTCTTGGTGATGTCATTAGGGATCTCATCGAGGGTATATCCCACAGCCAGTTTCGCTGCCATCTTGGCGATGGGAAATCCGGTGGCCTTCGAAGCCAGGGCTGAGGAGCGGGAGACCCTTGGGTTCATCTCGATGATGACCATTCGTCCGTCCTCGGGACGGATCGCAAACTGTATGTTTGATCCTCCGGTCTCCACTCCGATCTCCCGCATGGCTCGGATGGCAGCATCCCTCATCCTCTGATACTCCTTGTCCGTTAGGGTTTGAGCCGGAGCAACGGTGATGCTGTCGCCCGTATGAATACCCATGGGATCGAAATTTTCGATGGAGCAGATGACGACGACATTGTCATTAAGATCCCTCATCACCTCCAGCTCGAACTCCTTCCATCCGAGGACGGATTCTTCGATCAGGATCTCTCCAATCATGCTCCATTCGAGTCCACGGGCAGCGACCTCCTTGAACTCTTGAATGTTATACGCCACCCCGCCTCCCGTTCCACCGAGGGTGAAGCTCGGCCGAACAATCAGCGGAAATCCGATCTCTTTCGCCACCTCAAAGGCTTCTTCCAGAGAGTAGGCGAGCCCGCTCTTGGGGAGATCGAGACCGATCTTCTTCATCGATTCCTTAAAAAGGTTTCTATCCTCTCCTTTCTTAATGGCCTCATAGTTGGCCCCGATCATCTGAACGCCATATTTTTGAAGCACGCCCGATTCATAGAGAACCACTGAGATATTGAGACCGGTCTGACCACCCAGGGTTGGGAGAAGGGCATCCGGTCTCTCCCGGTCAATGATCTTCTCCAATACTTCAGCAGTGATCGGTTCGATGTAGGTTCGATCGGCCATCTCCGGGTCGGTCATGATCGTGGCGGGATTGGAGTTGACCAGGACCACCTCAAATCCTTCCTCCTTTAGCGCTTTGCAGGCTTGAGTGCCAGAGTAGTCAAACTCACAGGCCTGGCTGATGACAATAGGGCCGGAGCCGATGATCAGGATTCGTTTGATATCCTTCCTCTTAGGCATAGGATTGAGATTCCATCATCTTCACGAATTCACCAAAGAGGCTCTGCGTGTCATGGGGCCCTGGAGAGGCCTCCGGATGATACTGAACGGAAAAGATGGGGAGGTGCTTATGCCTCATCCCCTCGAGCGTCCGGTCATTGAGATTGATTTGTGTGATTTCGACGTCATCGAGATGAAGCGAGTCTGGGTCGACAGCAAATCCATGGTTCTGAGACGTAATCATGACGCGACCGGTCTTGAGATCCTTCACCGGTTGGTTGGCTCCTCGATGGCCAAACTTCAATTTGAATGTCCTTCCGCCAAAAGCCAACGCCAGGAGCTGATGACCCAAGCAGATGCCAAAGATCGGCTTCTTGCTCATCAATCGACGGACCGTCTCAATGGCATAGGGAACGCCCTCCGGGTCCCCGGGGCCGTTGGACAGCACGATGCCATCCGGATGATAGGAGAGGACGGTTTCTGCGGTGGAAGACGCAGGCAGAACGACCACTTCACAGCCCCACTCCCGAAGGGAACGGAGGATGTTCAGTTTTACTCCAAAGTCCAACACGACCACCTTGGGTCGCATGTGCGAAGTTGAAGGGGAAAGGCCGT
>CAYMTD010000392.1:0-2888 GCA_964393245.1 uncultured Syntrophaceae bacterium | reverse complement strand
GAGGGCCCATAGCTCAGCTGGAAGAGCCACCGGCTCATAACCGGTAGGTCCCTGGTTCGAACCCAGGTGGGCCCATTCAGTAGAGTGAGGGGGTCTATGGACTCAGTTGAAATAAGAGAGGGTCGTCCCGTGAACGAGGAGAAAAAAGAGTGCCCCCCCGGTGCACTCTTTTTATTTGGAGGCATTGATTGTCTCACATTCCGATTTAAAGACAGAGGAGGCCATCATTGAAAGATCAGCTGGAACTTCTCTGGGAACTTCAAAAGATCGATCTCGGTCTTAAGTATATCAAGGAGGAACGAGAGCGATATCCCAGGAAGATTCAGAAGCTGGATGAAAAGATTTCCATCGAGAAGGAGAGGCTTCAAACCGAAAAGGAGAAGGTTAATCTGTTAGAAAAGGAGCGGAGGGAAAAGGAGAGGCATCTCAACGTCTCCCAAGAGAAGATTAAAAAGGCCGAAGGAAGAATGTTTGAGGTGAAGACCAACAAAGAGTATCAGGCCCTCCTGACAGAGATCGAGACCATCAGAGGCGAAAGCGGCCGTGAAGAAGAGGAGATTTTGCAGATCTTGGAAGAGATCGACGAGCTGAAGGAGGATCTCTCAAAGAGAGAGAAGGAAGTGGCCATCCTCTTGGAGAAGATTGAAGCCGAGAAGAAGATGATTCAGGAAAAGATGGCGCAGGACGAGACCTCTTGGAAAGAGCAGATGGAGCGGCGCGAGGTTCTGTCGAAACAGATCGAATCCAAATTATACACCCTCTACCATACACTCAGAGAAAAGAGGCAGGGGGTGGGTGTGGTGAATGTGAAACAGGAAACCTGTCAGGGCTGTTTCGTCCACATCCCTCCTCAGATGTTCATTGAGGTCCAGAAGAATAATGAGATCATTCGATGTCCTAACTGCAGTCGGATTCTCTATTTTGAGGGGGAGGGCAAGGCAAAATGAGCGACCGGGGCGCGGAGTCACCGTCCAAGAAGGATTTTCACGTAAACCTTTATGTGGATGGTGCGTCCAAGGGAAATCCCGGAATGGCGGGAGCCGGAGTCTGGATGACCAATCAGGAGGGGAGAAAACTTCTGGGGATGAGCCGATACCTCGGCCACCAGACGAACAATGAAGCAGAGTACTGGGCTCTTCTCATCGGGTTAAGAGAGGCGCGACGATGGGGAGGAGGCACGATCTCCATCTTCACGGATTCGGAATTGATTTCCAGGCAGATAAAGGGAATTTATCGGGTGAAGGATCCCGGTTTGAAAGGTCTCCACAGAGAGGTGTTAGAGAATCTCAAAGCCTTTTCATCCTTTGAGATTGAGTCCATCCCGCGGGGGGAGAATCGAGAGGCAGATCGTCTGGCGAATGAAGCGATCCAGAGAAAGATCGCGAAGCAAAAAGGAAAGGAGCTGAAAAAATAAAATAAGCTCCCTTGATTACACAGATGACCAAGAATGATTACACAGATTTTTCGATTCCTATCTGCGGAATCTTGCCTAATCGGTGTAATCAAAGATTTCTTAGGTTTTCCAGAAATCTCAGGAAAGGAGGAAAGTCGAAGGAGAACCGGTGGTCGCTCCTCAATCCATTTCGCTTGAGCGGGATGGTTGGGGGGAGGAAAGTCCGAGCTCCACAGGGCAGGGTGGTCCGTAATGCGGACTGTCCCTTGTGAAGTGGCCGGTTTGCCTACTTCACAGGGGGTAAGGAAAGTGCCACAGAAAGGATACCGCCTGCCCCGCATTGCGGGGAGTGATGAGTTATGAGTGGTGAGTTAGGGGTTTACTACTCCTTACTCCGAACTCCTAACTCCGAACTCCGGGGGTTAACCCCCGGTGGGTAAGGGTGAAAAGGTGAGGTAAGAGCTCACCGGTACCCTGAGTGATCGGGGTAGCCGGGTAAACCCCACCCGGAGCAAGACCAAATAGGCCCCGCTTCCTCCCTGTGAAATAATGGCAGAGCGAACTTTGCGGGGAACCTCATTAGCTCAATCAACCCGCAAGACAAACCGGTTCGGTTGCCCCTATTTCACAGGGGGGATGAGAATCGCCCGTTCAAATTGTCCGGGAAAGCCGGGCAAGGCGGGGCGGGTTGGGTCGCTTGAGGTCCTGAGCAATCAGGATCCTAGAGAAATGACCATCATCCCGATTCCGCCAAAAGCGGAAAAGGGATACAGAACTCGGCTTATGGTCTCCTTCGACCCATTCCTCTTTTTTCGCTGAAAAGGTCGTATGGAGAAAGAACTTTCCCCTGATTCAAGAAAACGACGAAATGAACTTCTGATTATCGGGATCATCTCGATTCTGATCATTGTCCTCACCGCGATTGAGATGAAGATCCCGCAGGTCGGGGGGATGATTCCCATCGGCAATAACATCATCGTCTTCAGCCTCATCAATATTAACGTCATCCTCATTCTCCTCCTCATCTTCCTGGTCATCCGGAATTTGGTCAAACTCATCTTCGAGCGAAAACGGAAGGTCCTGGGTGCAAAGTTACGGACCAAATTGGTGGTGGCCTTTATCAGCCTTTCCCTGGTCCCAACCATCCTTCTCTTCTTGGTGGCGGTAGGTTTCATCACCAATAGTGTGGAGCACTGGTTCAAAGTCCAGGTAGAACAGTCCCTGCAGGGCTCTTTGGAAGTTGTTCAGACCTATTATCGGGATTTTGCAAATAATGCCGTCTCTTCTGCTCAACAGATCGGAAAACATTTTCCTCATCTGGAGTCCTTCAAGGGAGGGAAGGACTTGGCACTCTTGAGAAAAGAGCTTGAAGCGAAACGGAAGGAGTACAACCTCAGCACGCTCGGAATTTTCATCGAAGGGAAAGGGGAGACGCTGAGAGTGGAAGATCCGTCACTGAAAGGCATTTTCTTTTCTCCACCGAAAGATCTGTTGG
>CAYMTD010000391.1:0-2890 GCA_964393245.1 uncultured Syntrophaceae bacterium | reverse complement strand
AGGGATGAAAACAGACCCTTCCACAGATTGCAGGGAAAGGGTTTTCCTCTTTGATTAAATGCCAGGCTCCTTCATAATCCTCTTGAGCGATTTTTTGGATAAAGGAGACGATATCATTTCCAGCAGGACAGGCCGCGTTGCAGGGGGGTGTCTTATCTTCATAGAAAGGCCGCTGTGTCCTCCAGGCCCCTGTCTTGTTCCAGTCCATGGAGCCTACGGAAACAGCAATCTCTGGCATCTCTGAGGCACTTTTGAAAGCAATCTGCTTGGTCATTGTATAGATCCTAAAATTGAATTATGCATCTAAACAGAGTAGCCGCAGGCTTCAGCCTGCGAAAAAAGGAATTGGAATTTTCCCCTCTATTGGCGCAACCTGAAGGGTGCGGCCACAAACTCTATGCGCTATGCTGGTTGAACCCTCACTTCCTGATAGGCTTCTCTTGCCGCTCGAGCATTTTCATCTTTCTTCACCGGCAACTCTTCCCGTATCGACAGTGCAATGGAGTCAATCCCCAAAAGACCGGTCACTTTCGAAAAAGCTCCTAAGATGGCCGTGTTGACGATCGGGTTTGTCCTTGAACCCAAACCATTCCGAATGGCAATCGAAGTGGCATCAACCGTAGCGATTCGAAATGGCTTCAAGTGGTTGAAGACCTCTGGGGGGTGATGCGAATTGATCAGGATCCATCCGTTCGGTTTAAGTCCTGAAGTCACATCGACGGTTCCAACCAATGTTGGATCAAGGACGATGATATGGTCAGGCTCATAGATATTTACCCGGAGTTGAACGGGCTGGCGATCCACCCTTAAGAACGCCATCACCGGAGCCCCTCTCCTCTCCACTCCAAAAGCAGGAAAGGATTGGACATGAAATCCTTCATGGAAAAAGGCAACCGCCAGTACTTTGGATGCCACTACCGCTCCCTGCCCACCTCTTCCATGAAATCGGATTTCTATCATCACTCGCCTCTTTCAAATTTCCCTCCAACCCCCCTTTGCTAAAGGGAGATTGGGGGGGATTATTACCTTGTGGGGTACACCACCGTTAATGCCTTTGCGTTCCTCCTTTCTAACGGCCTGTACGCGTGGGGAATAGAAGATTCAAAATAAAGGGAATCCCCTGGACGGAGGATGTACTGCTGGTTCTCCGTCCTGAACTCTAACACCCCTTCTAAGAGATAAATGAACTCCTCTCCATCATGGCTGAAATAGGATAACTTCTCTGCCTTTTTCCTTTTAAACTCCACCAGGAATGGTTCCATATTTTTTTTAGATTTCTTATAGGCCAGGGCTTCATAATAGTAGCCACTTTCCTCCCTTCCAAAATATCTTGAGTCGATCACCTTGCTTTCATCCCTCTTCACGAGGACCACTTTTTCTTCGGGGGCGTCATCCTGGAAGAAAAAACCGATATCGATATTGAGGGCCTTTGAAATCTTGAGCAGGGTTGCGATCGGAGGGGAAACGATTTCCTTCTCAATCTGGGAAATCAATGGCTTCGAGAGTCCCGTTCGATCCGAGAGGTATTGAAGGACAAGGCCGGACTTCTTTCGGAGCTCCCGAATCTTCTTCCCGATATGGAGTTTTCTTACCTCGTGCTTGATGTCATCGGAGACCACAAACATCTTATAAAACGTTTTGCTGTGGCTGTCAACATTTTTTGCTCAGACTTAAAAATTTTTAATCCAATTAAAAATTTAAGGTGGCCTGGATAGGAGGACGATCTGCCAGGAGGAGATATCCTTGACTTTTAAAAACATCTATATTAGTGTGTCAAGTTGTTTCATCCCATTTGAGATAGGAAAGGGCAGAGGAAGATGAAGACCGTCATCATGGGGGCAGGAGCGATGGGAAGCCTCTTCGGCGGGCTTCTGACCCTTTCGGGCGAGGACGTCTGGTTGGTTGACATCCAAAAAGACCACATCCAGGCCTTGATCGAACGCGGGCTTGCTATGGAAGAAGGAGGGAAAACAGAGACCATTCCCGTCCATGCCACCAAGGAGGCAGCCTCTATTGGAAGAGCGGACCTGATTCTCTTCTTTGTGAAGGCCTATCATACAGAAAGTGCCGTTTCCGATGCTCTCGTGCTTGAAAAAGAGGATACGGTCTTTCTCACCCTCCAGAACGGCCTTGGAAATGAAGAGGCGGTCTGTAGGCGCGTGGATCCGAGCAAGGTGATCGTGGGGGTCACCAATCATGGGGCTACTTTCTTAGGCCCCGGGCACATTCGCCATGCGGGATGGGGGAAAACCTATATCGGTGAGTTAGATGGAAAGGTAACCCCTCGGGTCACTCAGATTGCTCAGTTATTTACCAAAGCGGGGATTGAGACCGAGGTTTCTTCCAACATCGAAGCGCTTGTTTGGAATAAGCTCTTTATTAACGTAGGGATCAACGCAGTGGCCGCCCTCACCGGATTGAAAAATGGACACCTCCTCGATTACCCTGAAACCTTGAGAATGATGGAGGGGCTGGTCTCTGAAGCCGTTGCAGTAGCCAAGGGAAAGGGTATCCCGGTAGAAGGCAACCCGATAGAAAAGGTCAAAGCCGTCGCAGAGGCGACGAGGGAGAATCGCTGTTCCATGGGTCAGGACATTGATAACCGGAGAAAGACCGAGATCGACGTCATCAATGGGGCTGTGGTGAGACAGGCTGAACGGTTGGGGATCGCCGCGCCTTATAATCAAATGATTTCGGACCTCGTCAAGGTGATTGAAAAAGGATTCTAAACCAACATCACCATCACAAATCACTATCACTGAATTGGAGAAAAGGATGGACCGAAAGAAGATTACACCCGTCGAGATCCAGGCCATGAAGAATGAAGGAAAGAAGATCACGATGCTCACGGCTTATGATTATCCGATGGCTCTGCTCGAGGACCGGGCCG
>CAYMTD010000390.1:0-2901 GCA_964393245.1 uncultured Syntrophaceae bacterium | reverse complement strand
TACCTATTAAGATTTCGTGCTTCGAAATTTTGTCTTATGGAATGTATTTCTTCACTGCTTCCAATCCTCTCCAGAGATGGTCCTCCTCATGAGGCTCCAGCGTGAAGATTGGTTTCAGACCATATTGGGAGATGAGTTTGAAGAAGTGGTCGAAATCGAAATTCCCTTCTCCGACGGGGAGATGTTCATCCATTTCTCGGTGATTATCGTGAAGGTGAACCTCCACCAGATGCTTTCCGAGGGCTTCAAACCAGTCGGGGAGGGGCGCTTTATTAAACACATGGTGATGGCCGGTGTCAAAACAGAATCGAAAATGAGGGGAATTGACCTCCTCCAGAAGGGCTTTGATCGAAACAGGATCTTCCTCAAAGACATTCTCAAGAGCGAGGGTGATGCCCAAATCTTCTGCCTCCTTCACCAGAGGTCTCCAGGTTTGAAGACTACTTTTGAGCCATAGCTCGACGTTTCCATCAAATTTCCATTTTTCATACCCGGCATGAAACACAATCGTCTTCGGCTGAAAGAGCAAAGCCAACTCAATGACCTTTGTGAATCGATCTAAGGTGACCTCTTTTATCCTTTTGTCCACGCCACCCGGGCTCAAATCCATAAAGGGCCCATGGAGGGTAATTTCCAATTCACTTCGATGAAGCGCTTCCGCGAGCTGTTTGGCCTCCTTCTCCTGGCAGGCATCGAGGTCTTCCGAACTGAAATAAATCTCGGGGTTGATCCGATTCTTAATCGCAAAATCGAGTCGGTGAAGAAGCATGGAATAAGGGACGTTCACGTGGATGAGGGACATGGGAGGATATACCTTCATTTTCAATTTCAGATCTTAGATTTAACGTTGCAGGAATGTCTTTTCAATCATCAATTCCAAATCTAAGATTTACAATTCCATGTTGGTCTTATGCCATTTCATCGGAGAGAACTCAAAAAGTTGCCTACTGAATCTCGCGTCTGTCCAGGAGATCCACGGCTTGACAGACCACTTCCTTTCTTCCGATGAGGTAGAGAATATCCCCTGGGATGAAGATGAAATCGGGTTCCGGGTTCGGAATGATTTGCTCTCCCCGTCTCACGGCCAATACGGTTGCATGGGCCTCCGAGTGGACTTTCAGATCCTTGAGCGAGCGGCCCGCTGCAGGGGTGTGTTCATCAATCTGATACGTTTCGATTTCAAAATCTGCGTGAATCTCACATTTTTCTTGGACGCGCTTGATTGGGAGTCCAACCCTTCTGAGGGCCTCATAACTTCCGCTTCTGATCTTTTCGACTTGATGGCCAATCAGGTTACTGGGGATCTGGTAATGATGAAGCACCTTCGCAAATATCTCGATGGAGGTTTCAAATTCCTCGGGGATGACCTCATTGGCCCCCACCCGAATCAGATCGTCCACCTCTGCCGTGTATCGCGTTCTGACAATGATGTAGAGCCTTGGGTTTAACTTCCTGGCGATTTGAACGATCCTTCTGGTGGAGGCAGGATCCGAGATCACGACCACCAGAAGGCGAGCCGCCTCGACCCCTGCTTTGCGGAGGATTTCCGCACTGGTGCCATCTCCGTAAAAGATCGGCTCCCCATTTTTCCTCATTTCCAGAACGGTCTGGTTATTGAGATCGAGGATGACATAAGGAATCGATGTCTCTCTAAGCACGGCAGCAAGATTTCTCCCATTTAGACCGAAACCGACAATGATGACGTGGCCCTCCCGTCGGGAGGGGAAACCCTCCTGGGCTGCTCTCCTGCGCATGCGGTCCAATCGCTCCATTACCCTTTTGGAACCGAGCCAGCTCGAAAGGCGCGGAGAAGCCTGGATCATCAGAGGGGTCAGCAACATCGTCAAGACAGAAGAAGACAAAAAGAGTTGGTAAAGGCTCTCCTGAAGCAGATTCGCTGACCTTGCAGCCACTGCCAGCACGAATGAGAATTCACCGATCTGGGCGAGGGTGAGGCCGGTTTGAAGGGAGACTCTTGCGGGATGTCCAAGAAGATGAACGGAGAAGAAGCCGGCCCCTGTCTTAAGGACGACGA
Organism: uncultured Syntrophaceae bacterium; assembly: GCA_964393245.1. GTDB lineage: Bacteria > Desulfobacterota > BSN033 > BSN033 > UBA1163 > CAYMJV01. The sequence continues at coordinate 866 of CAYMTD010000390.1, read as the reverse complement.
TGAGCACGACGGCCATGAGGATTGGGAGCGGATGTTTTTCGAGGAAACCCAGATCCATCAGCATTCCCACGGAGATGAAGAAAAGGCCGTTGAAGCTCTCCTTAAAGGGCAGGATGTCGGAGATGGCTTGAGAGGCATATTCTGATTCAGAAATGATCAGACCCGCCAGAAAGGCCCCCAGAGCAAGAGAGAGACCGAGCCACGAGGTCAGAAGGGCTGTTCCCAGACAGAGCAGAATGATCGTAATGACGAAGAGTTCACGACTTCGGGTGTGGGCAATTTGATGTAGGATATTGGGGACGAGCCATCGTGCACCGAATATGGCCATGAAGAGAATGGTCCCAGACTTGAACATGGTCCAGAGGAGTCTCCCAAGATCTCCCCCGGCGCCGGAGAGGATGGGAATCAGAAGCATCAACGGGACGACGCACAAATCCTGGAAAATGAGGATTCCCATTGAAAGCCGGCCGTGAGGGGAGTCCATCTCACCCCTTTCGAAGAGCATTTTCACGACAATGGCCGTGCTGCTCAGGCTGACGAGAAAGCCGGCAAGAATCGATACGTTCCATTGACCAACGAAGAGATAAGCAATCAAAGATGTGGAGAGGACCGTCAGAAGGATCTGGGAAAAACCTCCCCCCAAGACTGCGGAACGGATTCTCTTGAGGGTCCTCAAAGAGTTTTCGAGACCGATCGTAAAGAGAAGAAGAATGACGCCCACTTCGGCAAGGAGCTCGACCTCGCGGACGTCCTTGATAAATCCGAACCCGTGAGGACCCAAAAAGACACCGGCGATGAGGAACCCTACGACGGAAGGGATCCGGAACTTATGGAGAATGAAGACAACGGTAGCGGACACTCCAAAG